>NZ_JBHWJK010000020.1:0-145734 GCF_042731455.1 Streptomyces sp. NPDC059852
CCGCTGTCCGCGGAGGGCCGGCCCTCGTATGTGCGTGAGCTGCGGTTTCTACGCGCTACGGCCGCCGCCGCGGCGGTCAGCCGTACGGCCCGCCGCTCCCCCGCCGGCCCCGGACCTGCGCGGGCCCCCGCGCCGCGCTCCGCCGGCGGAGGCGCCCGTGGAGCCCGCCGCGCCGGACCCGGACCGGCGGGGAGAACCGCCGCCGGTCCTGCGGGCGCCGGTCTCGGGTGCCGCCTTGGCCGCGCCCTCGCCGCGGCGCCGACGGCCGCCGCGCGGGGACGGCGTGGCGGTGCCGGTCTTGCGGGCCGGGCGGGACGACGCCGGCTGCGGCTGCTCCGGCACCGGGATGGTCACGGCCACACCGGACGGTTCGCGGGCCCCGGTGATCGTGGTCAGCGCGGTGTCGCTGGACGTGATCCGGGACGTCCGCGGACGGATGCCCGCCTCCGACATGAGCCGGGTGACGTCCCGCTTCTGATCCGGCAGGACGAGCGTGACGACGCTGCCGGAGCCGCCGGCACGGGCCGTGCGGCCGCCCCGGTGGAGGTAGTCCTTGTGGTCGGTCGGCGGATCGACGTTCACCACGAGGTCGAGGTCGTCGACGTGTATACCGCGTGCCGCGACGTTGGTCGCCACCAGCGCGGTGACGTCGCCGTTCTTGAACTGCTCGAGGGTGCGGTTGCGCTGTGGCTGGGAGCGGCCGCCGTGCAGCGCGGCGGCGCGGACGCCGACCGCCAGGAGCCGCTTGGCGAGCCGGTCCGCGGACCTCTTGGTGTCCAGGAAGAGGATGACCCGGCCGTCGCGGGCGGCGATCCGCGTGGTGACGGCCTTCTTGTCGGTCTCGTCGAGGAGATGGAGCACATGGTGCTCCATGGTGCTCACCGCTCCGGCGGACGGGTCCACCGAGTGGACCACGGGGTCGTTGAGGAAGCGCTGCACGAGCCGGTCGATGTTCGCGTCCAGGGTGGCCGAGAACAGCAGCCGCTGGCCGTCGGGCCGCACCTGCTGGATCAGCTTGGTGATCTGCGGCAGGAAGCCCATGTCCGTCATCTGGTCGGCCTCGTCCAGCACGGTGATGCGGACCTGGTCGAGGACGCAGTCGCCGCGCTCCACGAGATCGTTCAGCCGGCCGGGGGTGGCCACCAGGACCTCGGCCCCGCGCCGCAGCGCACCGGCCTGCTTGGTGATCGACAGGCCGCCAACGACGGTGGTCAGGCGCAGGTTCACGGACGTGGCGTACGGCGTCAGCGCGTCCGTCACCTGCTGGGCGAGCTCGCGGGTCGGGACCAGCACCAGGGCGAGGGGCGCCTTGGCCTGCGCACTCAGCCCGGCGGTGCGGGCCAGCAGGGCCAGCCCGAAGGCGAGCGTCTTGCCGGAGCCGGTACGGCCCCGGCCGAGCAGGTCGCGCCCCGCGAGCGAGTTCGGAAGCGTGGCGGCCTGGATGGGGAAGGGGGTGGTCACGCCCTGGGCGGCGAGGGTCTTCAGCAACGCTTCGGGCATGTCCAGACCGGCGAAGTCCTCGACGGCGGGAAGTGCGGGCGTCGTGCTTTCCGGCAACCGGAATTCCCTGTGCGACGGCGTGGGTGAGGCGGGTGCCGTAGCGCGTCGATTCGACTTCTGGGGTCTGCGGGCCATGCGGTTCTCTCTGCCTTCCTGGAAACAGCACAAACCGGGGTCCGCATCACAAGGATGCGGACCCCGGTGAGCGGAATACGTCCGGCGATCAGGCGGGGACGATGTTCTCCGCCTGGGGGCCCTTCTGGCCCTGCGTGACGTCGAAGGAGACCCGCTGGCCCTCCTGGAGCTCGCGGAAGCCCTGCGTCGCGATGTTCGAGTAGTGGGCGAAGACGTCAGGGCCGCCGCCGTCCTGCTCGATGAATCCGAAACCCTTTTCGGAGTTGAACCACTTCACGGTTCCCTGTGCCATGACGTTCTCCTTCTGATAGGCAACGGGCCCCATCCGGAGAAGCCGGTAAAACGAATAATGCGCCTGATGGATGAACATTCCCGTCAGGCGCACATAGGTTCATGGGTACCACAACTGCAACTCCTTCACCGTAGCACAGATCGTCCGGTCACGCCGGGCGGCATTCCCGGGTCGCCCGAGCCCGGCAAGAGGCGCGGTAATGCCGCTCCGGCGGGGTAAGCGGAGGGCGTTCAGTCCCGCCCCACCGCCGATCTGCCTGTGGAGAAGGATCCATGACCGAGGACGCCTACCTGTTCCTGCTCGACGAAGCCGACGCCGCCGCGGCGCTCGGCGTGGCCCCAGCCGCCGTCGGTGATCTCGCCTGTATGAACACCCCCGCGGTGCGCGCCTGGCTGGACGCCCAGCGGGTCACCGCGACCGACCCGAGGCTGCGGCTGCTTCCGCCGGAGGAGACCGGGGCGATCCCCGAGGGCGCCGAGCGCCTGCCGGTCCCGCTCGGCGACGAGGAGCTGAGCCGGGTGAGGCACACGGCGGCGCCGGAGCCGCTGGCACGCCTCGAGGAGGAGCTGCTGGCCTGGCGGGACTGCGCGGACGGCCGTGACGGCCTGATCGGGCGGGCCCTGGCCGCCGGTGTCGCACCGCACCGCATCGTCGAACTGACGGGCGTGGACCCCGCGACGGTGACGGCGGCGGCGCGCGCCTGAGGGCGGGTCCTCCCCGGGGCCCCGCGGGTCACCCGCCCGCCCCGGGGTCGGGCCGGACGGCGGAGGCGATCCCGGCGCGGGCCGCCTCCAGCTGGGCCGCGAAGGCGATGCCCAGGAAGAGGGCGACGGCCGTCAGATTGGCCCAGAGCAGCAGGGCGACGAACGCGGTGAGCGGGCCGTACAGGGCACCGAAGGCGCCGCTCCCCTCCACGTACAGGGCGAGCAGCCAGGTGGCCGCCACCCACAGCACCAGGTGCACGGCCGAACCGAACGCGAGCCAGGTGTAGCCGGGCTGCCTCCGGCGCGGGCACCAGCGGAAGATCACGGCGGAGGCCACCCAGGCGAGGGCCAGCCCGACGGGGACGTCGAGCGCGTCCCACCACCGGCCTCCGCCGTCCCGGCCGGCGGAGGCCGCCACGGCGTCGCCGACGGCCTCGCCCGCGACAAGGGTGACGAAGCCGAGCCCCAGCGGCAGTCCGGCGGCGAGGGCGAGCACCATCGCGCGGGCGTACTTGCGGGGGAAGGGGCGGTCGCGCTCGATGCCGTAGATGCGGTTGGCGCCGCGCTCGATCTGGCCCATGGCCGAGGCCAGGTTGAGCAGGGCGAAGCCCAGGCCCAGCCACAGGGCGAGGGTGCCCCAGACGTCGCCGTGGGCGGTGCGCCGGGTGCCGTCGAAGGCGTCGGCGACGATCTCGGCGCTGGCGCCCGGCACGATCCGGCCGAGGGTGCGTTCGATGATGTCGCCGACGCCCTCGGTGTGCACGGAGGTGGCGAGTCCGACGAGGGCCACGGTGCACGGGACCAGGCCGAGCACGACCTGGAAGGCGAGGGCGCGGGCGTTGCTGAACCCGTCGGCGTAGCGGAACCGGGCGAAGGAGTCGGTCAGCAGCCGCCATCCTCCGTAGTGGCGCAGGGCCGTGAACGCCTCGTCGCCGGAGAGCTCGTCCCCGATCATGTCGCGGGTCTGTGGCACGCGGACGGCGGTACCCATGGTCGTCGGACGCTCCCTCGGTGTGCGGCTGTCCGTCTACGGATGCCCGGGAACCGTCACGTCCCACCCGGTGAGGGGCGGGAAATGCCGCGGGGCCCGGCCTGGCGCGGCCGGGCCCGGGTGGGTCAGCTCTGCTTCTGTCCCTGGCGTGCCACCTGGTCGGTGACGTCGGCCACCTGGCCGGCCGGCGGGGCCTCGGCCTCGACGTCGGTGCCGAAGTCGGTGAACTCCATCACCGTGCTGACCTTCACCTGCTGGGGCGAACCGCTCGCTTCCGGCTTCGCGGAGGCCGGTGCCTTGACGGTCATGTCGATCTGCTGGCGCCGGATGCGGCCGTCGTCGTCGAGCCAGAGCCGCATGGGCAGGGTCGGGCCGACCTGCTCGCGCAGCCGGTCGCCGCCGGGCAGCCGGGAGACGTCGACGGAGACGTCGTAGCGGACGGTGTCGACCCCGTCGATCTTCTCGGAGCCGGCCTTGTTGACGTCGTCGTCGCTGATCGCCTTGGCGTAGGCGGCGGACTGGGCCGGGTCACCGATCTGTCCGGGGTCGGCGCCCTGCTGCTCCGCGACCTTCCGCAGGTCGATCTTCATCCAGGACTTGCCGTCCTTCTTCTGCCCAGGCACCTTCTGGTAGAGCACCTGGTCGACCACGCGCTGCTCGACGGTCCGGCCCTCGGCGGTGACGGTCATGGTGCTGGTGCCGTCCTCGAAGTCGATGGCGCCCTTGCCGTCGGAGCCGACCGCCTTCCCTTCGGCCGCGGCCTTCACCCTGACGGTCATCTTGGCCGTGTCGGCCTCGGCGGTCCTGTCGTAGGCGCCGCGCACGGCCTGTGTGCTCTGCTGCCGGCCGCCGGCGCTCTCACCGGCCGCCGCGGGCTCGCCGGCCTCCGATGCGCCGTCGCCCCCGCAGCCCGTCAGTACGACGCTGCCCAGCAGGACGGCCGTTCCGATCGCGGACGCCTTCACCCCTCTGCTCCGCATGAGCTCCCTCTCTCCTCACGATGCCGACGTCCTTCGGCGTGCCGTCGGCGTGCGACGTGAGTGCCCTCGGGCGGTCCCGATACGCCCGGAGACAGGGGAGGTTGACCGGATGAGGGGGGGTTCGGCACCGCCTTCGGCCATTTCGGCGGGTGCGTGGAGTGCCTTCGTGGGCACCTGATACCGCGGGTCCGTGTCGGCCCGGCAAGCGGAACACCAAGATCCGGTACGGCGGGTCAGCGCACCGTCCAGTCCGGGGCCGTGCGGGCCCACTCCTCCTCCCACCGGGCGAGGTTGCGCCGCTCCAGCCGGCGGACGGCCCAGCGGTAGGCGACCGCCGCGGCCACGGGCACGGCGAGCGCGGCGAGGACCGCGCAGCCGAGCGCGCTGTCGCGGATCTGATCCCGGGTCAGGGGCGGTCCTGTCACCTGGCCTTCGGCGTCGACCCAGACCCGGATCGTGCTGCCGGCGGGCAGGGACGGTGGCACCTTCGCCTCGGCGGTGCGGGTGCGGCCCTCGTCGTCGGTGAAGCGGACGGTGACCGGGTAGCGGGCCTTCCCGGCCTCGTCACTGCCCGGTTCCAGGTGGCCGGGCGCGTCGTGCCCGGTGACGGCGGTGGCCTCGTAGCGGGTGGCGGCCTGGTGGCGGGCCTGGTGCAGATAGTGGCGGTGGGCGGCGTCGCCGGCCAGGAACATGGCCGCGGGTGTGGCGGCCAGGACGGCGAGGAACAGTCCGAGGGCGATCCACGCCTGCGCCAGGTCGGTGGGGCGCCGCAGCGGGTTGCGCCGCCAGCGCCAGGTCAGGACGTGCCGGGGTTCCTCGGGGTCGGGGTGGTCCGGCGGTGGCTGTGCCGGGGGGATCGCGCGGGCCATGGGGGTCTCCTTCCGCGTGGCCGGCTTCCGGTGGGCTGTGGAAGACGAGCCCGTGGTGGGCCTGGGCGTCTGCGGAGGAGTCCCTAGTGCGGATGGCGCGCCGAGTCGGGGCCCGGGGCGGCAGACGGGTGGCCGTGCGCGGCCTGGAGCAGGGCGGCCGCGCCGCGTACGGCGGCGGTGTGCGGGGCGGGCACGGGCTTCACGGGGGCGTGCAGCGCGTCCGTCAGGCGGTAGGTGATGTCGGGGCGCAGTGCGCCGCCACCCGCCAGGAGGATGCCGCGCCGCAGGGCGTCGAGCGTCTGCGGGGTGTCGTCCTGGTCCAGGACGGCGGTCACCATGGCGATGATCGCCTCGGTGACGCGCGCGGGCGGCGCCGACCGGTCGAGGTCGCCGGTGCCCACGGTGGTGCGGCGGGCGTCGGTCACCGTGCCGTCGGTGAGCAGGACGACGTCGGTGACATGGGCGCCGATGTCCGCCACGAGCAGGGGCCGGCGCAGATCGGCGCCGGCCGCCTCCGCCACGGCCCGGGCCGCCGGGACCGTCAGCACGCTCTGCGGCCGCAGGGCCTCGGCCGCGGTGCGGGCCTGCGCGCGGAACGTCACGCCCCCGAGGACGGGCGCCGCCAGGATGACGAGGGGCCGGCCCAGCCGGGGCAGGCGGTGGCCGAGCAGCCGGTCGAGCATCCGGGCGGTGCCGGGGGTGTCGACGATGACGCCACGCCGTATGGGGTGCAGGGGGCCGTCGCCGAACGTCACCGTCGGGACGTCGAAGAGCAGGCCCTGGCCCGGCAGCCAGGCGCGGGTGCGGGCACTGCCCAGGTCGAGCGCGATGCCGGGGCAGCGCCGGGGCCAGGGCCGGTGCCGGGCCCTGGCCGCGTGGGGGTCGACCGCCGTCACCGCCGGGCCTCCTTCACCTGCTGGCACCGCGCGCAGTAGCGGGCCTGGGGCACGATCATCAGGCGGTCGCGGTCGATGGTCCGGCGGCACAGACGGCAGGTGCCGTAGCTGCCGTCGTCCATGCGGGCCAGGGCCGCCTCGACGTCGGCGAGGACCATGCGCGCGGAGGCGGCGAGCTTGACGCGCACCTCGATACGGCCGGCGGCCTGGCGGTCGGGCAGCGCCTCGGCGCGGGGCAGGGCCGGGACGGTGAGCTGCTGGAGCTGCTCCTGGCGGAAGAGGAGTTGCTCGTGCAGGTTCTCGCGGAGCGCCGCGAGGTCCTCGGCCGACAGCGTCGCGGTGCGGTCACCGGTGATCTGGTTCACCACTTCACCCCTTCGGGCAGGGCGGGAGACGGAGAGGGGACGGGGGCGTCGTCAGGCGGTGCTGCGCTGGCAGGGCACGCAGTACCGCGCGTACGGCAGAATCTCCAGGCGTTCGGCCGGGATCGGCTTGGCGCAGCCCTGGCACGTGCCGTAGCCGCCGTCCTCGACGCGGGCGAAGGCGGCGTCGATCTCCTTGAGGACGCGCCGCAGAGTCTCCCTCTGCGCCGACATCAGGTGCTCCGCGGTCTCCTCGCCGGGACCGGCCTCGGCGAGGGCCTGCAACTGGGTGAGCCGGGTGGCTCGCTCGTGCTCCAGCCGCTGACGGGTCTCGTGGGCCGTCGCGGGCTTGAGTCGGTGATCGGTCGGGGTGGTCTCGGGAGACATGGCGGGTCCTAGCGTCGAAGCGTTCGTGACGGGCTGGGGCATACGGAGAAGGCCTGCCGGGGGCAGGCCTGGCGGATGGTGGCGCCGGGTCACGGTGGCTGCTGGGTCATGCCCCCACCGTGGCCGACCGCGCGCGGGAATCCCATCGGGCGCGATACCCATTTACGGACCGTGCCGCCCGGGGGCCGACGGGGCCGGGACCGGTGGAAATGGGCACTGGCACCCATCGACGCGGCGGCCGGCCGGGAGCAAGCTGGGGCCAGGGTCTTTCGCTTGGATCCAGCCTGATCCGAACGAGAGGCCCTAGGTCGTGTCCCCAGCCATGGCCGTGGCTCATGCCCCGGGTACGCGGTGACCGAAAGGGAGGACAGAGCCCTGTCACAAGGAGAGAGGCGTCATCGCGGTGTCCCTGTTCTGGCGGATCTTCGCCCTCAACGCCGTGGTGCTGGGCACCGCGACCGCGTTGCTGCTGTGGGCGCCGGTCACCGTCTCCGTGCCGGTGCTGCTGACCGAGGCGATCATCCTGGTCGGCGGTCTGGCCGTGATGCTGATCGCCAACGCCGCCCTGCTGCGCATCGGGCTGGCCCCGCTGGGGCGGCTGACCCGGCTGATGACCACCGTCGACCTGCTGCGGCCGGGCCAGCGTCTCCCGGAGCAGGGGCGGGGTGAGACCGCCGAGCTGATCAGCGGCTTCAACGCCATGCTGGAACGGCTCGAGCACGAACGCGCCGCCAGCAGCGCGCGGGCCCTGCTCGCGCAGGAGGGCGAGCGGCGCCGTATCGCCCAGGAGCTGCACGACGAGGTCGGTCAGAGCATGACCGCGATCCTGCTGGTGCTGAAGAGGGCGGCCGACGAGGCGGAGGAGCCCCTGCGCGGTGAGCTGCAGCAGGCGCAGGAGATCACCCGGGAGAGCCTGGACGAGGTCCGCCGGCTGGTGCGCCGGCTGCGCCCCGGCGTCCTGGAGGACCTCGGTCTGGTGAGTGCGCTGACCTCGCTGACGACGGAGTTCGCCACCCACACCGGGCTGCGCGTGACCCGCCGTTTCGACACCGACCTGCCCGCGCTGGACCCGGAGACCGAGCTGGTGCTGTACCGGGTCGCGCAGGAGGCCATGACGAACGCGGCCCGCCACGCCGAGGCCGGGAAGGTGGAGATGAGTCTGCGGCACACCGGGGACACGGTCGTCCTGTCCGTCACCGACGACGGCCGGGGCACGGGCGTCGCGCGCGAGGGCGCGGGAATCCGCGGCATGCGTGAGCGGGCCCTGCTCGTGGGGGCCGCGCTGGACCTCACCTCCGAACCGCGGGCCGGGACACAGGTCCGGCTCGCCGTGCCCGTTCCGTCCGTCCCCGGAAAGCAGTCATGACCAGCACCGACACCCCCGTGATCCGCATCCTCCTCGCCGACGACCACGCGCTGGTACGGCGCGGGGTGCGGCTGATCCTCGACCGGGAGCCGGATCTGGAGGTCGTCGCGGAGGCCGGCGACGGCGCCGAGGCGGTCGCGCTGGCCCGCGGCCAGGACGTCGACCTGGCCGTCCTGGACATCACCATGCCCCGGATGACGGGGCTCCAGGCCGCGCGGGAACTCAACGCGCTGAAGCCGGACGTGCGGGTGCTGATCCTGACGATGCACGACAACGAGCAGTACTTCTTCCAGGCGCTCAAGGCCGGGGCGAGCGGCTATGTGCTGAAGTCGGTGGCCGACCGCGACCTGGTCACCGCCTGCCGGGCCGCCGTGCGCGACGAGCCGTTCCTGTACCCGGGCGCGGTCACCGCCCTGATCCGCAACTACCTCGACCGGGTCCGCCACGGCGAGGAGCCCCCCGGTCAGGTCCTCACGCCCCGTGAGGAGGAGGTCCTCAAGCTCGTCGCCGAGGGCCACTCGTCCAAGGAGATCGCCGAGCTCCTGTTCATCAGCATCAAGACGGTCCACCGGCACCGGGCGAACCTGCTGCACAAGCTGGGTCTGCGGGACCGTCTGGAGCTCACCCGCTACGCCATCCGGGCCGGGCTCATCGAGCCCTGACCCACCCCCCAGCTGCCCGAGGGTCCCGGCCGCCTACTCCCCGGCCAGGTCCCTCGGGCCCCGACCGAGACAGCCGCAGAACCGGAGGAGGGGACGGCGTATGGCGCGCACCGCACGCGTCGTCCCCCGTGCCGCGGGGCCGGTCGCCGTCCTGCTCGCCGTGCTCCTGGCACTGCTGAGCCCTCCGGCCCACGCCGGCCCGCACCCCTCCCCCACGTCCTCCGCGGCCGGCGGCGCGCCGTCCGTGGACGACGGACACGACCACGTCCGTCCCGCCGTGGTCCGCGGCCAGGGCGACGCCCCCGCCGAACGGCCGGCGCCGCCCGCCGTCCCCACCGCGCGCAGCGCGCCGCACCGTGAGCCGTCGTACGCGTGTACGCCCCTGCCTGCGGCGGCCGCGCCGCGGCACGCCCACCCGGGTCACGACCACCACCGGCGTGCTCCGCCGTCCGCCTCCGGCATCTGACGCACCGTCCTTCCCTTCCCCGCCCGACCCCGGTCACTCTCGTGGCCGTGGTGTGCCTGCCGGAGGCCCCCCTTGACCCGCGCGCTGCGCCTCAGAGGGCTGCTCGCCCTCGCCGTGATCGCCCTGTCCGTGTTCATCTCGTTCACCGTGCCCGTACGCCTCGGGCTGGATCTGCGAGGCGGTACGCAGATCGTCCTGGAGACCCGCCCCGGTGAGGGCGACTCCGCCGCCGAGGCCACCGACCGCACCCTGGAGGTGCTGCGCGACCGTATCGACGCGCTCGGCGTGGCCGAGCCCTCCCTCTCGCGTTCCGGCACCGACCGGATCGTTGTGGAGCTGCCCGGCGTCCAGGATCCGACCCAGGCCGGGGAGGTCCTGGGCCGCACCGCGCAGCTCACGTTCCACGAGGTCCTCGGTACGGCCTCCACGCAGGCGGGGGCGAGCGGCCCGCGCGTGCTGGAGGACGAGGCCGGGCAGCCCCTGCGGCTGGCCGCCGCCTCGCTGACCGGCAAGGACGTCGAGGAGGCCGCCGCCCGTTTCGACCAGCAGGGCGGGGCCGGCTGGCACGTCGCCCTCGACTTCAAGGGCGGCGGCGACGGCTGGGCCCGGCTGACCGGCAAGGCCGCCTGCCATCCGGCCGGGGACGCGAGCCGGCGGGTGGCCATCGTCCTGGACGACAAGGTCATCTCCTCGCCACAGGTCGACCCCTCGGTCCGCTGCGACACCGGCATCGGCGGCGGGGCCACGCAGATCACCGGCTCGTTCAGCGCCGAGGAGGCCAAGGAACTCGCCCTGCTCATCAACGGCGGCGCCCTGCCGGTGCCCGTCGAGACGGTCGAACAGCGCACGGTCGGCCCGACGCTGGGCGCCGAGGCCATCACCGCCAGCGCCTGGGCGGCCGTCGTCGGCACCGCGCTGACCGGCGTGTTCATCATCGCCGTGTACCGGCTGCTCGGCACCCTCGCGGTCGTCGCGCTGGTCTGCTACGGCCTGATCTCCTACGCCGCGCTGGTCGCGCTCGGCGCCACGCTCACCCTGCCGGGTCTCGCCGGGTTCGTCCTGGCGATCGGCATGGCCGTCGACGCGAACGTCCTCGTCTTCGAGCGTGCCCGCGAGGAGTACGCCGCCCGCAGCCGGCCGAGCCCACGGTCCTCCCTCGCGGCGGGCTTCAAGGGCGCGTTCAGCGCGATCGCCGACTCCAACATCACCACGCTCATCGCCGCCGGCCTGCTGTTCTTCCTGGCCTCCGGCCCGGTGCGCGGCTTCGGGGTCACCCTGGGCATCGGTGTGCTCGCCTCCATGTTCAGCGCGCTGGTCGTCACCCGCGTCCTCGCCGATCCCGTGGTCAACCGGCCCTGGCTGCGCCGCCGCCCCCGGCTGACCGGCATCGCGCACACCGGCGCGGTCCGGGACCGGCTGGCCCGCAGGGAGCCCCGGCTGATGCGGCGGCCACGGCGCTGGCTGGCCCTGTCGGCGGCGGCGCTGGCGCTGGCCGCGTCGGGCATCGCGGTCCGCGGCCTGGACTTCGGCGTCGAGTTCACCGGCGGCCGGCTCATCGAGTACGGCACCTCCTCCCCCGTCGACCCCGACCGGGCCCGCGCCGCGCTCGCCGACGCCGGTTTCCCGGGGGCCGTCGTGCAGTCGTCCGGGGACCAGCGGATCAGTGTGCGCACCGACCGGCTGACGAACGCCGAGGCGTCGGCGGTGACGGAGGCCGTCGGCGCGGTGGGCGGCGGGGCCGACAAACTGCGGGACGAGACGATCGGCCCGAGCCTGGGCAAGGAGCTGCGCCGGGGCGCGCTCATCGCGCTGGCCGTCGCCCTGGGCGCGCAACTGCTGTATCTGTCCGCCCGGTTCCGCTGGCTGTTCGGCACGGCGGCCGTCGCGGCCCTCGCCCATGACGTGGTGATCCTCGTCGGGATCTTCGCCTGGCTGGGCAAGCCGATCGACGGCGTCTTCCTGGCGGCGCTGCTCACCGTCATCGGCTACTCGGTCAACGACTCGGTCGTCGTGTTCGACCGGGTACGGGACATGGTGCGGCGCGGTCCCAAGGCGCCCTTCGCGACGCTCGCGAACCGGGCGCTGCTGCAGACGCTGCCCCGGACCGTGAACACCGGTATGGGGGCGGCGTTCATCCTGACCGCGCTGGCCGTGTTCGGCGGCGACTCCCTCACCGACTTCGCGCTGGCCCTGCTCATCGGGGTGGCGGTGGGGACGTACTCCTCGATGTTCACGGCCACCCCGCTCGCCATCGAGCTGCACCGGCGCGGGTAGGGGCCGGGGCCCGGTCACAGGGTCCAGACGAGCAGGGCGCTGTCGGCGGCGGACACCGAGTACCAGGTGCCGTCGCCCAGCGCCTTGGGCGGGCCGGACACCTCGACGGGGTAGGCGATCCGGTCGAGCAGCCGCAGGGAGGCGGGGTCGACGAGCCAGTGCCGGCCGGGTCCG
Organism: Streptomyces sp. NPDC059852; assembly: GCF_042731455.1. Taxonomy (NCBI): domain Bacteria; kingdom Bacillati; phylum Actinomycetota; class Actinomycetes; order Kitasatosporales; family Streptomycetaceae; genus Streptomyces; species Streptomyces sp. NPDC059852. Next base: position 12,059 of record NZ_JBHWJK010000020.1, read on the forward strand.
AACTCCTCGTCGCTCTCGACGGTGCCGGCCACGACGGTGTCGTCGTCGACGAAGCCGCCCTCGTAGTCGAAGTACGCGCGGGTCTCGTCGTCCTCGTCGTCCTCGGCGCTCTCCTCGGCCTCCGGGTGCAGGGGAACCGCGTCCGCGTCCAGGGCGGCCGTCACCGAGCCGTCGGCGGTGCGGTGCACGGCGAGGGTGTCCTGGTCGTGGGTCACGGTGAGCAGACGGTCCCCCGAGGGGCTCACCCCGAGCAGCACGCGGTCCTCGCCGCCGAAGGTGTCCATGGTGAGCTCCCGGCCGTCCCATCGGCCCCAGCGCAGGGGCGAGCCGTCCTGGCCCTCGCCGATGCTCAGGCCCATCCGGCCGGGGTCGGGGTGCGGGACGTGGACGGAACCGGCCGCCGCCGTCCCCGTGGCGGCGCGGCCCAGCACCGTGCCGTCGGCGGCGTCGAGGACCAGCCACTCCTCCGTGCTGGACCGGCTCATGTCCTCGCCCGTCAACGGGCCGGGGACATGGGCCCAGACGAGCTTGCCGTCGGTGGAGAAGGCGGCCGAGCCGCTGCCGGAGTACCGGTGGTCCCGGTCGTCCACGTACGCGGCGGCGTCCGTGTGGCCCGCGCATCCCGCCCAGCAGCGGTGCCGCAGCTCCCAGCGCACCCGGCCCGACCGGTCGACGGCGCGCAGGGCGTGCCGTCCCGCGAAGACGGCGAGGTCGGCGCCGGGCGACACCGCCCACGAGCCGAACCGCCTCGGCCAGGGCGCGGGGAAGCGGATCGTCGAGGCCGGCGCCCAGCCCGCGAGCTCCCGCACGATCAGCTCGGTGTCGTCCCGCTGCACGAGGAACCGCGAGCCGGGCCCGGACATCAGGCACGGGGCCGGATCGAAGCCGCTGAAGGGCGAGGGGGCGTCGAGCGAGGCGACGAGGCGGGCCGGGCGTGACACGAGGGCTCCGTGAGGTAGGGACCAGTGCCGGAACCCTAGGTCACCGCACTGACATCGCCTCAGGCGGCCAGCGTCTCGTCCTCGGGCCTGCCGTCCCGGCGGTCGGCGCCGTAACGCTCCAGCAGGGCGTCCGCGGCGCGGAGCGCGTCGTCGGCGGTGCGGGCGCCGGTCATCACGCACAGCGTGTAGGTGGCGTCCTCGAGTGCCCGGCTGGTGTGGCCGGTGGGAAGGACGTCGTGGGCGATGCGCGCCTGCGCGAACCGGGCCAGTGCGCCGCGCAGTTCCTTCTCCGCCGGCAGGAGCATGGCGATTCCTCTCTCCCGAGACATGGCCGTGGGACGGCCGACTCCCCTCGCGGGGCGGCCCGATGTCCGTCCCCGCACAACACCGCCCGGCACCGTGCGGCACCGAGCTGATCACCAGGTGCCCCGGGCCGGGCGATCCATGCCTGCCGGTTGCACGGAAGTTCGCGGCAGGGAAGAGCCACGGAGGAATCCGGCCACGGCTCACGCCTGGGGGCGCCGCCCCCAGGCCGTCAGGAGGCCGGCCGACAGCGCGGCGCACTCGTCGGAGTCCAGGTAGCGGATCCCCTCGTCCACGGCGGCGTCGTCCACGAGCCCGGTGGCGCGCATCGCCGCCCGGCTGCGCTCCCAGGTGTCGGCCCAGAAACGGCTGATGGGGCTGCCCGGCACCAGCGGCGGCACATGGATCTCGGCGGCGACCCGTTCGAGCCCCGCCTCGCGCAGCAGACGCGGGTACGACGGCACCCAGGTGACGTCCGTGCCGATGGTCTCGCGCAGTCCGCGCCACATCGCGCGCATCACCCGGGTGTACGGCGTGTCGGGCGCGCGGTCGCCGGTGAGGTCGACGGCGTCGCCGAGCACCAGGTGGCCGCCGGGCTCGACCCGCTCGGCGAGGGCCCGGAGCACCCGCTCGCGGTCGGGCAGGTGCATCAGCACGAAGCGGGCGTGGACGAGGTGGAAGCGGCCGGGGGCGAAGTCCGGATCGGTGACGTCGGCCTCCCGTACCTCGAGGCCGGGGACGGCCCGCGCGGCGAGGAAGCGGACGTCCCGGTCGACGGCGAGGACGCTGCTCACGCCGGCCTCCTCCAGCAGCCGGCGCGCCACGGTGCCGGTGCCCGCGCCCACGTCCAGGCAGCGCAGGCCGGGCCCGGCTCCGAGGGCCCGCAGCCGCGCCAGGGTGACGTCGTCGTAGGCGAGGGCGCCGAAGTCGATGCGCTCCTCCTCACCCTTTCGTTCGGGCGGGAAGACGGCCTCGCCGTACCGGCCGCCGCCGGGTCCGTCCCCCTCGCCGGGCCTCATCGGGCCGCCGGTGTGCGGGCGAGCAGTGTCATGGCCGGACCTCGTGGCGCGGTGGTGGGGGTGTGGGGGCGGCCCGTCAGGTGGCCGCCCCCGGCACCGATCCTGCACGGGTGCCCGCCCGTACGGCCGAGGCGCGCCGGGGGCGGCCCGATCGGCCCAACGCGGCTCAGGTGCGGGCGGGTCACCCGACCACGGGACTGCGGCGCTCGATGAGCATGACGTCCCGCCACACCCCGCGGTGCCGTCCGATGCGTTCGCGGACGCCGATGACCCGGAAGCCGGCCTTGCGGTGCAGGGCGAGGCTCGCGGTGTTCTCGGGGAAGACGCCCGACTGGATGGTCCAGATCCCGGCGGCCTCCGTGGAGGCGATGAGGGCGTCGAGCAGGGCTCTGCCGACGCCCCGGCCGCGGGCGGCGGGGTGCACGTACACGGAGTGGTCGACGACCCCGGCGTAGGCGCACCGGTCGGAGACCCTGATCACGGCGACCCACCCCAGGACCCGGCCGGCGGCGTCCAGGGCGACGTACCGGTGCTCGGGGAGTTTGACGGAGTCGAAGGTCTCCCAGGTGGGGGCGGCCGTCTCGAAGGTGGACTCCCCCTCGTCGATGCCGAGTCGGTAGATCGTCAGGACCTCGTCCGCGTGCGCGGGGGTCATCGGGACGATGGACAGGGCGTCGGCGGGACTCACCGTCGGCTCTCCTCGGCGTACTCGTCGGTCAGGGGTGGAGTCGTCCCGCTCACGGTCCCACGCCGGCCGGGACCGGCGCGCGCCCGCCCGCTCCCTGATCCGGCCTGATCCAAACGAGAGGCCCTAGCCGTGCACGAGGAATCCCGCCCGGTCCCGGGGGGTCAGCCGTCGCTCTCGTGGCCCCAGCGCTCGGGCCCGACGCCCCGCCAGTCGATCCAGGGCGCCAGCGCCACGTCGGACGGGTCGATCTCCAGTCCCGCGCGGCGCAGGAACTCGGCGACATCGGTGAGGTTGTGGGCCAGTCCGAGGATCTCGCCGTCGACGCGCACGCGCCGCCCGCCGGTGGGCGACGGCGGATGCACGGTCACGCGAGGGGTTGCGGCCATGTCCTCAGGATCATCCGGGACGTCCGGGCCCGCACTCCAGCGCGTCATCGGGCGACCCGGCCGCCCGTACGGCCCAGCTCCCGCAGCTCCCACCACGCGCCGGGGCCGGGCCGCCGGTGCTGCCAGTACGGGTGGAAGAACACCTCGGCCGACAGCCGGTACAGCCGCCGGCGCAGTTCGGTACGGCCGGGCCGCTCGGCGAGCTGCCGGTAGGTGGCGCTCCACTCCTGCTGGGCCCGGGTGAGGTCGTCTGGAAACGTGCGCATGACTGAATTCAATCATGTGTTCGATTTTCGAGGCCACTGGAACCCGGCGATGCCGAGCCGACGGTTCGCCCGCCCCGCTCACGCCTCTTCGCGGATCACGCTCCAGCCGTGTTCCAGCAGGCCGAAGGCGCGGACGACGGCCTCACGGGGATCGTCGTGGGCGGCGGCCACGCGCGGGGCCTCCAGGGCGAAGTGGGCGAGGGCGGTGCAGGCGGGGTCGTCGGCGGCGAGGCCGCTCTCCTCGGCGATGGCCTCCGCGAGGGCGGAGGCGTGCCGCAGCCACATCTTCTGCCCGTAGTCGCGCAGCGCCGGGGTGCCGGTCACCAGCTCGGCGAAGGCGGCGAAGCGGGCGTCGCCGCCGGTGGCGGCCAGCCGGGTGGTCAGGGCGTGCTCGCACAGGGCGGCCGGAATGGACTGCCCCTCGGGCCGCTCGCGGACGGCGGCGAGCAGACGGGCCTCCTGCTCAGCGTCCTCGTCGAAGACCAGGGCCTCCTTGGCCGGGAAGTGCTTGAACAGCGTGGTGGTGGAGACGTCCGCGGCGTCCGCGATCTCACGGATGCCGACCGCCTCGTACCCCCGCTCCAGGAACAGGCGCAGGGCGGCGTCGGCGATGGCCTGGCGGGTGGCGGCCTTCTTCCGCTCACGCCGCCCCATCGGGGCGGAAGAGGGATCGGCCGCGGGGTCGGGTCGCGTGCTGGGCATGGCGGCACCCTACCTCGCCGGTTGACTCGTTGAAAAAGCCATCCCGTTCTAAAAGTTGAGTCGTTGCACTTATTCAACCGGTGTGCTTTTCTGAAGCGGCGGCTGTGCGGCACCGGCCCGGCCGCGTCCTTCCGCACCCATGAAACGGAGCCTCCGTGCACACCTCCGCACCCCGTGTCGCGATCATCGGCGCCGGCCCCGGCGGCCTCCTCTGCGCCCGCGTCCTCCAGCGGCACGGCATCGCCGCGACCGTCTACGACCGGGACGCCGGCCCGGACGCCCGTGACCAGGGCGGCACCCTCGACCTGCACGCGGGTGACGGCCAGATCGCCCTGCGCGAGGCCGGCCTCCTGGACGAGTTCCACCGGCTGTCCCGCCCCGAGGGGCAGGAGATGCGTCAGCTGGACCCGGCCGGCACGGTCCTCTTCCACCACGTGCCCGAGCCGGACGAGCGGTTCAAGCCGGAGATCGACCGCGGCCTGCTCCGCCGGCTCCTGCTGGACTCGCTCCGGCCCGGCACCGTGCGCTGGGGCCACACCCTGCGCTCCGCCGACGGCCCCACAGGCGGCCCCCGGCAGCTGCGTTTCGCCGACGGCACGACCGTCGAGTGCGACCTCGCGATCGGCGCGGACGGCGCCTGGTCGACGGTCCGCCGCGCCGTGTCGCCGGCCCAGCCCCGGTACACCGGCGTGAGTTTCCTGGAGGCGTGGTTCCACGACGTCACGGCACGGCACCCCGAGATCGCCGACCTGGTCGGCCAGGGCAGCGCCGCGGCGGCGGACGGCGAGCGCGGCCTGTTCGCCCAGCGCAACGGCGGCGACCACGTCCGCGTCTACGTCATCCAGCGCGCCCCGGCCGACTGGATCACCGCCGAGGGCCTCACCCCGCAGGACACCGACGGCATCCGGACCCTCCTGCTGGACCGCTACCGCGACTGGTCACCCCGGATGCGGCGGCTGCTCGCCGACAACGACGGCCCCTACGTCGACCGCCCGATCCACGCCCTGCCCGTCCCCCACACCTGGGAGCACGACCCGTCCGTGACCCTGCTCGGGGACGCCGCCCACCTCATGCCGCCGCTGGGCGTCGGCGTCAACCTCGCCCTGCTGGACGCCTGCGAACTCGCCCTCGCCCTCGCCCGCCACGACACCGTCGAGCAGGCCGTCCGCGCCTACGAGGCGACCATGCTGCCCCGGTCCACGCAGACGGCCCGGGCGCTCGACGGCGCCGCCGAGCACCTGCTGTCCACCGACGTGCCCGACTTCGCCCGAGCCGAGCACGCCTGACCGGCCGTCAGTCCGCCAGCCCGGGCGCCTCGACCCGCTCCACCTCCTCGACCGGCGGCATGAAGGCGCGCAGCCAGCGTTCCGTCTGGGCGACATGGGCCTGCGCCGCGCCCGCCGCGGCGACCGGATCGTGGTCGGCGATGGCGGTGGCGAGGACGCGGTGGTCGTCGTCGCTCTTGCGGCGCAGCTCGGGGCCCTCGGGCAGCGTGAACACCTGGTACTTGCGGCTGCGGGCGCGGAAGACGGCGAGGAGGGTCGCCAGGGTGGGGTTGCCGCCCACCCTGGCGATCTCCGCGTGGAAGCGGTGGTCCAGCTCGGACGCCTCGGCCGGGTCGCTCGTGGCCTCCATGGCGTCGATCAGCGAGAACAGGGTGCGGATGTTCTCCGGGGTGCAGCGCGCCGCCGCCTGGGCGGCCACATGGGCCTCCAGGACGCGCCGGATCTCGTAGACCTCCAACAGGCCGGAGAGCGGCAGCAGTTCGAGGGTCAGGGAGAGGCTGCCGATGACGTCCTCGGGTCGCAGCTGCGAGACGTAGGTGCCCGAGCCATGCCGGGGCTCGATGACGCCGAGGGCGGCGAGCATGCGGACGGCCTCGCGCAGCGACCCGCGCGAGACGCCCAGTTCCTCGCACAGCTCACCCTCGGGCGGGATGCGCTCGCCGGGACCGAGGCGGCCCGTCCCGATCATGTGCCGTAGGCCGTGGAACGCCTTCTCGACTGCGGACATCCGTCCCCTCTTCCTCCCCGTACGGGCAGGCGGTCAGGCCGCCGCCCCCGCGGAGCACTCTAGCGAGTCTCCGATGTGTCGGCCGCATATCGACCAGAAGTCATCTGATGACTTTCACGGTACGACCCCTTGTCTCCCCTCTGAAACGTGTGCAGGATGCCGAGTCATCAGATGTGTCCGGCGGACCCTGATGTTCCGCGGGACCGCCCTGCCCAGATGTGGAGACCTGTGAGCGAGACCGAGGTGACCACCGCACCACGCCCCCTGCTGCTGGCGGACGGCACGCCCGCCGGCCGGGCGTGGTCACTGGACCCCGACCTCAAGCACCTGAACCACGGCTCCTTCGGGGCCGTCCCGCTGGTGGCCCAGGAGCGCCAGGAACTGCTGCGCGTGGAGATGGAACGCTCCCCCGTGGTGTGGTTCCCGGCCCTTCCGGAGCGGCTCGCGGCCACCCGCGCCCGGCTCGCCGCCTTCCTGCGGGTCGACGCCGGGGACCTCGCCCTCGTGCCGAACGCCAGCGCCGGCGCGAGCGTCGTCTTCGCCGCCCTGACATTGCGCCCCGGCGGGGAGATCGTCGTCACCGACCACGGCTACGGGGCCGTGACGATGGGGGCCGAGCGGCTGGCCCGCCGCTTCGGCGGACGGGTGCGCACCGCCCATGTGCCGCTCGACGCGGACGAGGAGCAGGCGTACGAGGCCGTCACCGCCGAGTTCACCGACGCCACGCAGCTCGTGGTCGTCGACCAGATCACCTCGGCGACCGCGCGGCTGCTGCCGGTCGAGCGCATCGGCGCGGAGGCCCGCCGACGCGGCATCCCCGTCCTCGTGGACGGCGCCCACGCGCCCGGCCTTCTCGAGGCGCCGCTCGCCGGCGCGACGTACGACTTCTGGACCGGAAACCTGCACAAGTGGGGCTGTGCCCCGCGCGGCACCGCGGCCCTGGTGGCCCGGGGCCCGCTGCGCGAGGGGCTGTACCCCCTCATCGACTCCTGGGCGGCGGCCGAGCCCTTCCCGGACCGCTTCGACCAGCAGGGCACCATCGACGCCACCGCCTATCTGGCGGCGCCGGCGGCCCTGGACTTCGTGGAGCGCACCTGGGGCTGGGCCGCCGCACGCCGCTACATGGACGAACTGGCCGACTACGGCGCCGGGGTGATCGGCGCCGCGTTCGCCGGGACGGCCGGCGCGGACACCGCCGTCGACGTCGGCATGCCCGTCCCCGGCATGCGTCTGGTGCGGCTGCCGGACGGCCTCGCCGCCGACCGGCTCCAGGCCGACGCGCTGCGCGACCGGGTGGCCCGCGAGCTGGGCGTGGAGGCGGCCTTCACCAGCTTCGGCGGCGCCGGCTTCATGCGGCTGTCCGCTCACGTCTACAACACCGCGGCCGACTACGAGTGCTTCGCCGAGGAATGCGTCCCCGTCCTCGGCGCCTGGGCACGAGAGAACACAGGGAAGAGGTCAGCACGATGAGAAGAAGGACGGCGGTCCTCGCGCTCGGCAGCGCCACGGCGCTGCTCCTGACCGGCTGCTCCACGATGAGCCCGGACGCGAGCGGAACGGTCACGCTCAACATGGTCGAGAGCCTCACGAACCCGACCCGCACCGCGCTGCTCAAGGACCTCATAGCCGACTTCGAGCAGCAGAACCCCAAGATCAAGGTCAACCTGGTCTCCCCGCCCACCGAGCAGGCCGACCAGAAGCTCCAGCAGATGCTGCAGTCGGGCAGCGGCGTGGACGTCCTGGAGGTCCGCGACATCACCGTCGGACCCTGGTCGAACAACGGCTGGCTGTACGACATGAAGAAGGACCTCGACGGCTGGAAGGGCTGGGAGGCGATGACGGAGAACGCCGTCAACGCCGCCAAGGACGCCAAGGGCAGGACGTACTTCGTCCCGTACGGCTTCTACGGCCTGAGTCTCTTCTACCGCACCGACCTCATCGAGAAGGCGGGCTTCGACAAACCGCCGGCCACCTGGGAGGAGCTGCTGGAGCAGGCGAAGGCCATCCACGACCCGTCCGCGCGGCGCTACGGCTACGCCTTCCGCGGCGGCGCCAACGCCAACAGCAACGCGACCGCCGCCATCGAGGCGTACCTCGCGGACGACGTGGACCCGGCGAACGGCTTCAAGCTCAAGGACGGGCGCACGATCTTCGCCGCACCCGAGGCCGAGGACGCGATCGGGAACTACCTGAAGCTGTTCGAGCAGGCCTCCCCGAAGTCGTCCGTCTCGTGGGGCTATCCGGAGATGGTCGAGGCGTTCTCCAACGGCTCGACGGCGTTCCTCCTCCAGGACCCGGAGGTGATCGCCACGGTGTCGGAGTCGAAGTCGATCTCCAAGGACCAGTGGGGCACCGCGCCGCTGGTGTCGGGTCCCGGCGGCAAGACCGTGCAGCCGCTGGCCACCGCCGGCTGGGGTGTCGCCAAGGGCAGCGGCCACAAGGCCGAGGCCGTGAAGCTGGTGCAGTTCCTGTCCCAGGGCGAGGCGTCGACGTCGTTCACCAAGAAGAACAGCCTCGTGCCCATCCTCAAGTCCGCGACCAGCGACCCCTTCTACAAGTCCGGGCCCTGGGCCAGCTACGTCACGATGACCGAGCAGCCGGACAAGTACCTCGTCGTCACCCAGCCGCGCGGCGTCAGCTGGTGGGCCGAGTGGCAGCAGAAGGCGGACGCCGACGTGCAGAAGCTGGTCCTCGGCAAGACGTCGCCCAAGGAGCTGCTGGCGGGCTGGGACGCGTTCTGGACCGAGAAGTGGCAGCAGGAGCAGTAGACATGCCGGTCACGTCCACCACGCCGTCGAAGACCGCGGCGCCCGCCGAGGGGGCGGCCTCCCGCAAGGGAGGTCTCCCCCACGGGGGCCGCCGCAAGCGGGAGTTCACCACGCGGCGCGGCCTCGCCATCGCCGCCTACCTGGCGCCCGCCGCCCTGTTCGTGGCGGTCTTCACCTACTACCCCATGGTCGCGGGCGGCCAGATGGCCTTCCGCAACTGGAAGCTGACCGACCTCACCGACACCTCGTGGGTCGGGCTGAAGAACTTCGGCGACGTCTTCGCCGACCCCGCATGGGGCACCGTCCTCGGCAACACCGCGGTGTGGGTGGTCGGTTCGATCGTCCCGCAGCTGGTGATCGGGTTCGCGCTCGCGCTGTGGCTGCGCCGCCGCTTCGTCCTCCGCGGGCTGTACCAGGCGCTGATCTTCTTCCCCTGGGCGATCTCCGGGTTCCTCATCGGCATCCTGTTCCGCTGGATGTTCAACAGCGAGTTCGGCGTCGTGAACGACCTGCTGCAGAAGGCCGGTCTGATCGACGAGCCGATCGCCTGGCTGGCGGACCCGGACACGGCGATGGTCGCGGTGCTCGTCGCGAACGTCTGGTACGGCGTCACCTTCTTCGCGATCATGATCCTGGCCGCGCTCCAGTCGGTCCCCGACGAGCTGTACGAGGCGGCCGCGCTGGACGGCGCCGGCAAGGCGCGCACGCTGTTCCGGATCACCATTCCCTCCATCCGCACCACGCTGGCGCTGACCGTGCTGCTCCGGGTGATCTGGATCTTCAACTTCCCGGACCTGATCTTCGGCATGACCGGCGGCGGGCCGAACAACGAGACGCACATCGTGACCACCTGGATGATCAAGATCACTCAGCAGGGCGACTACGGCAGGGCCTCCGCGCTCGGCCTCCTCGTGGTGGCCGCGCTGCTCGTGTTCGCGGTGTTCTTCCTCATGGCCACGCGTGAGAAGAAGGGGGCGAGGCAGTGATCGGCAAGGAGTCCGCGGCCGGCCGGGCCGTCAAGTTCGTCTTTCTCGGTGGATGGCTGCTGTTCACCGTCTTCCCGCTCTACTGGATCGCCGTCACCTCGCTGAAGGCACCCGGGGACATCTTCCACTTCCCGCTGGCGTACTGGCCCGAGCACTTCTCGCTGGAGAACTACAGGGGTCTGTTCGGTACGGCCGACTTCGGGACGTACCTGACCAACAGCCTGGTCGTCTCCCTGGTGGCCGGGGCGACCGCGACGGCGATCTCCATGCTCTCGGCCTATGTGCTGGCCCGCTTCGAGTTCCGCACCAAGTCGGCGCTGCTGATGGCGGCGCTGGTGACCCAGATGATCCCGTCGTTCATCGCCCTGGGGCCGCTCTATCTGCTGATGACGGACCTGCGCCTGGTCGACAACCGCTTCGGGCTGATCCTCGTCTACATCGCGGTGTGCATCCCGTTCTGCACGGTGATGCTCCGGGGGTTCTTCGAGAACATCCCGGACGCCCTGGAGGAGGCCGCCATGATCGACGGCCTGTCGCGGTTCTCGGCGCTCTTCCGGGTGCTGCTGCCGGTGATGCGGCCGGGCATCGTCGCCGCGTTCATCTTCAACTTCGTCAACTGCTGGAACGAGCTCTTCCTGTCGGTGACGCTGATGAACAGCGACGCGAACAAGACGGTGCCGACGGCGCTGAACGGGTTCATCTCCAGCTTCAACATCGACTGGGGCTCGATGTCGGCGGCGGCCGTGCTCACGATCCTGCCCACCATGCTGCTGTTCGCCTTCGCCAGCCGCCACATCGTCCAGGGGCTGACGTCGGGCGCGGTCAAGGGCTGAGGCGGCCGCCGCCGATCCGGACACGGGAGGGCGCCCGCCGGCGGTGTGAGACATATCCCGCGGGTCACTCGGGCAGCCGGGAGGTTGGGACCACAGCCTCTTGGGTTTCCCGGGGCGGCCCGCCCGCCCCGGGAAACCGCATGGACCACCCACCGGGAACGCCGCGGACCCCTCCGCGGCAAAATCCTCCCGTGTACCGCGCCGAACGCTTTTCACACCTCTTCCCGGCCCTTGATCTCGGCCCGCCGGAACTGCGGGATCCGGCTTTTGTTGTCGCCCGGCAACTGAGTTAACCTTCACCGGATCTTTTCATCGGGCCGGCCACCGTGAACCGCGGAAACCGGCCGGTGACCAGGCCCTTCACCGGGCCGGCGCGGTTCCGAGTCCTCGGCGCGGGGGCTCTTGGGGAGCGGAACGAGGGTGCGCATGACGAGCAAGACGACCGAGGCCGTCGAGTCCGGCCCGGGTGAGCAGGAGCTGCGGCAGCTGCTGGCCGGTCTGACCGCCGTACGCGACGGCGACTTCGGCACCCGGCTGCCGTCCGACGGCGAGGGCCTGCTCGGCGACATCGCCAACGTGTTCAACGGCATGGTCGACCAGCTGTCCGTGTTCACCTCCGAGGTGACCCGGGTGGCCCGGGAGGTCGGCACCGAGGGCACCCTGGGCGGTCAGGCGGAGGTGCCGGGCGTCTCGGGCACCTGGGCGGATCTGACCGACTCCGTCAACGCCATGGCCGGCAACCTCACCACCCAGGTGCGTGACATCGCGCAGGTCGCCACGGCGGTCGCCAAGGGCGATCTCTCGCAGAAGGTCGACGTGCCCGCGCGGGGCGAGATCCTCCAGCTGAAGGAGACCGTCAACACGATGGTCGACCAGCTGTCCGCGTTCGCCGACGAGGTCACCCGCGTCGCCCGCGAGGTCGGCAGCGAGGGCCGGCTCGGCGGCCAGGCCCAGGTGCCCGGCGTCGGCGGCGTGTGGCGCGACCTGACCGACTCCGTCAACTTCATGGCGGGCAACCTGACGTCCCAGGTCCGCAACATCGCCCAGGTGACCACGGCGGTCGCGCAGGGCGACCTCTCCCAGAAGATCACCGTCGACGCGCGCGGCGAGATCCTCCAGCTGAAGAACACCATCAACACGATGGTCGACCAGCTCTCCGCCTTCGGTGACGAGGTCACCCGCGTCGCCCGCGAGGTCGGCACCGAGGGACGCCTCGGCGGCCAGGCGGACGTCAAGGGCGTCAAGGGCACCTGGCGGGACCTCACGGACTCCGTGAACTTCATGGCGGGCAACCTCACCGCGCAGGTCCGCAACGTCGCCCAGGTCGCCACGGCGGTCGCGCAGGGCGACCTCTCCCAGAAGATCACCGTCGACGCGCGCGGCGAGATCCTGGAGCTCAAGACCACCATCAACACGATGGTCGACCAGCTCTCCGCGTTCGCCGACGAGGTCACCCGCGTCGCCCGCGAGGTCGGCACCGAGGGCAACCTGGGCGGGCAGGCCATCGTCCGGGGGGTGTCGGGCACCTGGAAGGACCTCACCGACAACGTCAACGTGATGGCGTCCAACCTGACCGGCCAGGTCCGCTCGATCGCGAAGGTCGCCACGGCCGTCGCGCGCGGCGACCTGTCGCAGAAGATCACCGTCGAGGCCAAGGGCGAGGTCGCGGCCCTCGCGGACGTCATCAACACGATGGTCGACACGCTGTCCGCGTTCGCCGACGAGGTCACCCGCGTCGCCCGCGAGGTCGGCACCGAGGGACGCCTCGGCGGCCAGGCGCACGTGCCGAACGTGGCGGGCACCTGGAAGGACCTCACCGACAACGTCAACTCGATGGCGAACAACCTGACCGGTCAGGTACGCAACATCGCCCTGGTGACGACGGCGGTGGCCAACGGCGACCTGTCGAAGAAGATCGACGTCGACGCCCGCGGCGAGATCCTGGAACTCAAGACCACCATCAACACGATGGTCGACCAGCTGTCGTCGTTCGCCGCCGAGGTCACCCGCGTCGCCCGCGAGGTCGGCAGCGAGGGCCGGCTCGGCGGCCAGGCGGAGGTCGAGGGCGTCGAGGGCACCTGGAAGCGGCTGACGGAGAACGTCAACGAGCTGGCGGGGAACCTCACCCGCCAGGTCCGGGCCATCGCCGAGGTGGCCAGCGCGGTCGCCGAGGGCGACCTGACCCGCTCGATCACCGTGGAGGCGTCCGGCGAGGTCGCCGAGCTGAAGGACAACATCAACTCCATGGTGGGCTCGCTGCGGGAGACCACGCGCGCCAACCAGGAGCAGGACTGGCTCAAGACCAACCTGGCCCGGATCTCCGGCCTGATGCAGGGCCACCGGGACCTGCCGGTCGTCGCCGAGCTCATCATGGACGAGCTCGCCCCGCTGGTCTCCGCGCAGTACGGCGCCTTCTACGCGGCCGAGGACGGCGACCGCGGCCCGGAGCTGCGGCTCGTGGGGTCGTACGGCTACCCCGACGCCACCGACCGGCCGGAGCGCATCCGGGTGGGGCGCTCGCTGCTCGGGCAGGCGGCGCGCAACCGCCGTACCGTCAGCGTCGAGGAGCTGCCGGCGGACTACGTGACCATCTCCTCCGGCCTCGGGCACACGGTCCCGCGCGCCCTGGTGGTGCTGCCCATCGTGGTCGAGGACCAGGTCCTCGGGGTGATCGAGCTGGCCTCGGTCACCCGCTTCACCCAGATCCACCAGGACTTCCTGGCCCAGCTCATGCCGACCATCGGCGTCAACCTGAACACCATCGTCGCCAACGCGCGCACCGACGAGCTGCTGGAGGAGTCGCAGCGCCTGACGGCCGAACTCCAGGAGCGCTCCGAGGAGTTGCAGGTGCAGCAGGACGAACTCCAGCGCTCCAACGCGGAGCTGGAGGAGAAGGCGTCCCTGCTGGCCTCGCAGAACCGCGACATCGAGGCGAAGAACCTCCAGATCGAGCAGGCCCGGCAGGAGCTGGAGACCCGCGCGCAGGAGCTGGCGCTGGCCTCGAAGTACAAGTCGGAGTTCCTGGCGAACATGAGCCACGAGCTGCGCACCCCGCTCAACAGCCTGCTCATCCTGGCCCAGTTGCTGGCGCAGAACCCCTCGCGCAACCTCACGCCGAAGCAGGTGGAGTACGCGGGCATCATCCACTCCGCCGGGTCGGATCTGCTCCAGCTGATCAACGACATCCTCGATCTGTCGAAGGTCGAGGCGGGCAAGATGGACGTCACGCCGGAGCGGGTCCCGCTGCGCGAGCTGCTGGAGTACGTCGAGGCGACGTTCCGTCCGATGACGACGCAGAAGAGCCTGGAGTTCACCGTGGCGACCGCGCCGGGCACACCGGCCGATCTGCTCACGGACGGCTCCCGGCTGCGGCAGGTGCTGCGCAACCTGCTGTCCAACGCGGTGAAGTTCACCGAGCAGGGCGGTGTCGAGCTGCGGATCGAGCCGGCCTCGGACCGTGAGGTGCCGATGGGCGTCCTGCGGGGCGGCCCGATCGTGGCGTTCCGGGTCAAGGACACCGGCATCGGCATCCCCAAGCAGCAACTGGAGACGATCTTCGGGGCGTTCCAGCAGGCGGACGGCACCACGAGCCGCAAGTACGGCGGCACCGGCCTCGGTCTGTCCATCACCCGGGAGATCGCCCATCTGCTCGGTGGCGCGGTCACGGTGGAGTCCACCCCCGGCCAGGGCAGCACGTTCACCCTCTACCTCCCCGTCGCGCGGCCCGACTTCGAAGGCATGCTCGACGGAACGGCCCGGGCTCTGGACCAGCAGGACACGGCGGCCGAGCTGCCGCCCGCCGCGGCCTCGGAGACGTCGTCCGTGAAGGCGCCCGAGCAGCGCAGGCGCCGGCTGCTCGTCGTCGAGGGCCGCACCCGCGGCCTGCTCACCCTGGTCGCCGAGCGCGCCGTCGCGGACATCGCCCCGGACGCCGACGACCGGCTCGGCGCGATCGACATCATCACGGCCGTCGGGGCGCAGGAGGCGGCGAGCACCCTGGCCGCCGAGCCCTGCCACTGCGTCGTCCTCGAGCTCGGCATGGCCGACGAGGAGGGGGCGCGGCTGCTGCAGGCCATGGAGGGCGACTCGGCGCTGGCCAGCGTGCCGGTGCTGGTGCACACCGGTCACCACGTGGACCAGGCGCGGGAGCAGGCGCTGCGCTCCCGGGCCAGCGGCCGGCCGCTGGACTTCCTGTCCAGCCTGGACGAGCTGCGCGAGCGCATCACGCTGCACCTGTCCGCCGAGGAGCCGGGGGACGTGCTCCAGCTGGTGCGCCCCGAGGAGCCGCAGCACGCCATCACCCAGGTCGTCGACAGCGCCTTCGCGGGACGTACCGTGCTGGTGGTGGACGACGACGCCCGCAACCTGTTCGCGCTGAGCGGGGCGCTGGAGCTGCACGGCTTCCAGGTCCTGCACGCCGACAACGGCCGCCGGGGCATCGAGACGCTGCTCGCCCACCCGGACGTCTCGCTGGTCCTGATGGACGTGATGATGCCGGAGATGGACGGGTACACGGCCACGGCCGAGATCCGTGCGATGCCCCAGTACGCGGATCTGCCGATCATCGCCGTCACCGCCAAGGCGATGCCGGGCGACCAGGAGAAGAGCCTCGCGTCCGGGGCGAACGACTACGTCACCAAGCCCGTGGACACCAACGATCTCATCAGCCGCGTCCAGCGCTGGCTGTCGCCCTGACGGGGCGGCCGTACCGCCGCGCGCACCAGCCGACCGCCCGCGTCCCCGGACGTCCCCGCCGACGAACAGGTCCACCGTGAGCCATCCTCTTCAGCCGACCGAGCCGGAGTCCACCGGCGCTCCCGGCGCCGAGCCGCCGCCCGGCGCGGGAGACGGCACGCCGGCCGTCCCCGACGGCGACGACCTCGTGGAGGTCGAGGTGCCGGCCGGGGACGCCGACGTACAGCGCTCCCCCGTCGGCAGACTCGCGGCGACCGTGGAGCGGCTGCGCCGGGAGGTGCGGGAGGCGCACGCCGAGGCGGACGGGCGGGCCCTGATCGAGCTGGCCAAGGGCATCCTCGTGGAGCGGCTGGGCTGCGGTCCCGCGCAGGCGGCCCGCCAGCTCGCCGAGCTGACCGAACAGGCGGGCGTGTCCCCGCTGGCGTTCGCCGTCGAGGTCATCAACCAGGCGGCCCGGGACCGGGTCGCGGAGGTCACCAGCGCGTTCCTCGCCGGCACGGCCGGTGGCGCGGGGGACGCCGACGCGTCCTCCGCGGTGCGGCTGCGGGCCGCCGAGAGCGGTG
Source organism: Streptomyces sp. NPDC059852 (assembly GCF_042731455.1). Classification (NCBI taxonomy): domain Bacteria; kingdom Bacillati; phylum Actinomycetota; class Actinomycetes; order Kitasatosporales; family Streptomycetaceae; genus Streptomyces; species Streptomyces sp. NPDC059852. The sequence goes on from NZ_JBHWJK010000020.1 coordinate 28,222, forward strand.
CGCTGGCCGCCCACGACGCCCAGGCCGTGGCCGAGTCCCTGATGGAGCACGCCCTGCGGCCGATCGGCGCGGAGGCCGTGGCCATCTGGGCGCTGGGCTCCGACGGCTCGCTGACCCTGGCGGGCAGCGCCGGGTTCTCGGCGGCGGAGGCGGGGCGCTGGCGGTACGTCCCGCCGGGCGTGGCGACCGTGGCGCGGCGCGGGCTGGGTGAGCGTGCGGGGCACTGGATCGGCTGTCTGTCCGACACCCAGCTGCCCTCCATCGGCCAGCACCTCCATCCGGACGGCGGCCGGGCGGCCGTACCGGCGGGCACCGGCGGGCGGATCCACGGGGTGCTGGAGATCGTGTGGCCGGCGCCGATCGAGCCGCAGTCCCCGCAGATCGTCCGCCAGGTGGAGGCGCTGGCCGAGCTGTGCGCGCACACGCTGGAGACCTCGACGCCGCCCCGCGCGGGCGACGAGTGGCGTCCCGCGGTGCTGCCGGACGTGGCCGAGCTGATGGACCTGGCCGACGGCCTGCACGATCCGGCGCTGGTGCTGCTGCCGTACCTGGACGCGGACGGGGAGCTGGTCGACTTCCGCATCCACCATGTCAACAGCCGCTTCCTGGACCCGAGCGGGCGTCCCCGGAGCGTCGTCAGCGGTTCGCTGCTGCTGGAGGCGTATCCGATGGCGGCCGGGGAGAGCGAGCTGTTCGACCAGGTCGAGCGGGTCTACGCCACGGGTGAGCCGTTCCGGGCCCGGCGGATGCGGCTGACCGCGCTGGTGGACGAGGTGCCGCTGGCGGCGGTCGCGGACATCCACGCGAGCCGGCACGGCGGCTGCGTCCTGCTGATCTGGCGCATGGAGGACGAGACGGCACGGCTGGCGAGCCTCCTCCAGCACGCGCAGCGCCTCGGCCGGATCGGCGGCTTCGAGGAGAACCTGCTGACCGGTGAGATCACCTGGAACGGGCAGCTGTACGACCTGTACGGCAAGCCGCCGTCCGACGGCCCGATCCCGCTGGAGAACCTCCCGGCGCACGCCCACCCGGACGACGCGGTGCCCATCGGACGGTTCCTGCGCACGCTGCTGCACCACCGGCGGCCCGCCTCCACGGCGTTCCGGCTGCAGCGCCCGGACGGCGTGACCCGGCACATCCGTGTGGTGGCGGAGCCGGAGCTGGACACCGACGGCCGGCTGTTCGTCGTCCGGGGCGCCTACCAGGACATCTCGGCGCACCACTGGACGGAGGTGGCGCTGGCCGCGACGCGGGACCAGCTCGCCCACTCCGAGCAGCAGGCCAGCGAACGCAACCGGCTGGCCCTGCAGCTCCAGCACGCGATCATGCCGCCCACGCAGGCCCCGCTGGACGCCCCGGGTCTGCGGGTGGCGGTGCGCTACCGGCCGGCGGAGACCCAGCACCTGGTGGGCGGCGACTGGTACGACGCGGTCGTGCTGCCGTCGCGGCTGGTGCTGCTGTGTGTGGGGGACGTGGCCGGGCACGGCATAGACGCCGCGACCAGCATGGTGGTGCTGCGCAACGCCTTGCGGGGTCTCGCGGTGACGGGCGCCGGGCCCGCGCAGCTGCTGTCCTGGCTCAACATGGTCGTCCACCATCTGACCGGCGGGGTCACGGCGACGGCGGTGTGCGCCCTGTACGACCCGGAGCGGCACACGCTGCGCTGGGCCCGGGCCGGGCATCTGCCGCCGGTCCTGGTGCGCGGCACCGAGGCCAGCCCCCTGCCGCTGGTCAAGGGCCTGCTGCTGGGCGCCGTACCGGAGGCGACGTACGAGGAGGGCGAGGTCCAGCTGGCCGTCGACGACACCCTGCTGATGTACACGGACGGCCTGATCGAGCGGCGGGACCGGTCGGTGGAGGAGTCGCTGACGCAGCTGCTGGTGGCCGCGCGGACGGTGCCGCCCACCCTGGAGCAGCAGCTGGACCGGCTGCTCACGTACAGCAGGTCCGACACGGACGACGACACCTGCATCGTCGGGGTCCGCGTGGCCTGAGCGCCGTGGACCGGCCGGGGTGCCGCTCACCCGACCGGTCCACCGCCCGGTGGTCCGATCAGTGAATGAAACGCGTGTCACAGGTCTGCGAGAGCGAAAGCAGGGCACCTGAACTCCTACTTCACCCCTTTCGGAAGAGGAGTTGCGAACATGGCGAAGGACCTCACCCCCAAGTACACGGTGCCGGGCATCGAGCGCGAGGCGGCGGGGCGGCTCATCGACGTCCTGCGCCTGCGGCTGCACGCCCTCAACGACCTTCACCTCACCCTCAAGCACGTGCACTGGAACGTGGTGGGCCCGCACTTCATCGCCGTGCACCAGATGATCGACCCGCAGGTCGACCGGGTGCGCGACATGGCCGACGACACGGCGGAGCGCATCGCGGCGCTCGGCGGGGTCGCGCAGGGCACGCCGGGCTCCCTGGTCAAGGAGCGCACCTGGGACGACTACTCGATCGGCCGGGAGGACGCCCTTGCGCACCTCGGTGCCCTCGACCTCGTCTACACCGGTGTGATCGAGGACATCCGGGAGGCCATCAAGGTCGTCGGGGAGATCGACCCGGCCACGGAGGACCTGCTCATCGAGCACCTGCGGGACCTGGAGCAGTTCCAGTGGTTCGTCCGGGCCCACCTGGAGAACGCGGGCGGCACGCTGACCACGGCGCGGGCCGGCACGGAGACGGAGGCGGCGGAGGCCGCCAAGCGCTGACCTGTGAGGGCGGGCGCCCTGACCCCTGATCCCGTTCGGCGCAGAGCCCCGGTCGCGACACGCGCGGCCGGGGCTCTTCGTGTGCTCAGGTGCTCCGGGGTGCGTCGAGGCGGGACAGCCAGGTGGTCAGGAGCGTCTCCAGCGTGTCGGCCTCGGCGGGCGACAGCAGGTCCAGCAGGCGCCGTTCGTTGCGCATGTGGTCGGTGAACGCCCGGTCGATCAGTTCCCGCCCGGCGGCGGTGAGCGCCACGATCCTGCCCCGCTGGTCGTCGTCGGAGCGGCGGCGGGTGACGAGTCCCGCGCGCTCCAGCCGGTCGATCCGCTTCGTCATGGCGCCGGTGGTGACCATGGTGTGCGCGGCGAGTTCGCCCGGTGCCCGCTCGTAGGGCTCCCCGGCGCGGCGCAGTGCGCACAGCACGTCGAACTCGCCCTCGCCGAGCCCGTGGTGCCCGTAGACGAGGGCGAGTTCCTCGGTCAGGCGGTCGGCGAGGCGGTGCAGCCGGCCGATCACGCCCTGGGGGCGGATGTCCAGGTCGGGGCGTTCGCGGCGCCACTCCGCCTGGATGCGGGCCACACGGTCCGGAGATTCAGCGGGTTCCATCACCCCATATTAGCTTCCCGAGAAGCTATATTGTCTTCCATGGAAGCCAACATGCGGTGGGTGTCGATCACCGCGGTCGCGCCGGTGGCCTGGGGGGCCAACTACTACGTCACGCACGCGTACCTGCCGGCCGACCGGCCGCTGTACGGGGCGGCCCTGCGGGCCCTGCCCGCGGGACTCGTGCTGCTGGCCCTGTGCCGCAGACGTCCGCACGGGGCGTGGTGGGGACGCGCGGCGATACTGGGCCTGCTCAACGTGAGCGTGTTCTTCGTCCTCGTGTACGCCGCCTCCCAGCTGCTGCCGACGAGCGTCGCGTCCACGGTGATGGCGGCGTCCCCGCTGGCGATGATGCTCATCGCCTGGTCCCTGGTGTCCGAGCGGCCCGGGATCACTCATCTGGCCGGTGCGGCGACCGGGCTGGCGGGGGTCTGCCTCATGGTGCTGACGGGTGGCGAGTCGGTGAGCGTGCCGGGCGTGCTCGCCTCGGCGGCGGCGATGCTCGTCTCCGCCTTCGGCCACACCCTGACCAAGCGGTGGAGCGCGGACGTCGACGTCCTCGCCGCCACCGCCTGGCAGCTCACGGCCGGTGGCGTCCTGCTGCTCCCGCTCGCCGCGGCGGTGGAGGGCGGCCCTCCGGCGCTCTCCGGGTCGGCGCTGCTCGCCTTCGCGTTCACGGGCCTGGTGGCCACCGCGCTCGCCTTCGTCGCCTGGTTCGCCGGGCTGCGTCATCTGCCGGCGGGGACCGTGGGCCTGATCGGGCTGCTCAACCCGGTCACCGGTGTGCTGCTCGGCGTCGCGGTCGCCGGGGAGGCCCTGACCCTCCAGCAGTGCGGAGGGCTCGCCCTGGTCCTCCTCGGGGTCGCGCTGGGCCGCCCCCGGCCGCCCGCCCCGGCACCTGCGACCCGCGGGGCCCCGGGACGTTACGTCTGGGCGGGCCTGGGTACCCGGAGGGATCGCGCTCCCCACGGAGCCCGCCCCGGCCGAGATTGACGGGCCGCGTGGTGGACTGCGAGGCTCGGGGAGAAGTCGAAGGTCGTGCCGTCGAACGAAGGGTGATCAGGTCCGTATGACGCGGAGCTGACGAATATGACGCGTGTCGAAGGCTCCTCGCCCCCGGGTCAGGAGTTCTTGTCGTCCGTGGGTGCCGCGTGGATGCGGGCGCCCTACCCGGCTCTGGTCGTGGACGCGGCCGGTGCCCTCGTGGAGGTCAATGCGGAGGCCGCCCGGCTCTTCCCGGCGGCCGGCCGGGGCGTACCTCTCGCCGAGGTGGCCCCTGACTGGCTCGCCGAGGGCCACCGGCGGGCCGCCGCCGGCGGGGACGACGCGGGTGGTCCCGTGCGCGGGCGACACGAGCAGTGGACGCTGGTGGCGCACGGGACGCCCGGTGCGCACGGCCAGGTGGTGTGGTGGCTCGTCGACGAGACCCACCGGGAACTCGCCGAGACGGCCCTGAGGAACGAGCAGGAGCGCACCGGCTTCCTCGCCGAGGCGTCCAGCCGGCTGCTGGCGTCCCTGAACACCGAGCGGTGCATGGAGGTCGCGGTCGAACTCGCCTCCCGGCACCTGGCCGACGCGGCCGTCCTCGTCTCGCCCGCCGCCGGACGCCGCCACCCTCTCGCCCTCTGCACCGGCGGCGGCGACGTCGAGCACCGGACGCTGCGCATCGACCCCGCCGACGTCCCCGGCCTCAGGGAGGCCCTGCAGGGCTTCCCGCCCGTGCCGTCCCGCTGGATCGACCCGTCCGCGCTGCCGGAGTGGGCGCTGCCCGACGGCTTCACCGGACCGGTGGGGTCCGTCGTCGTCACCCCGCTGCCGGGGCACGGCGTGCCGGCCGGAGCCCTGATCCTGCTGCGGCGAAGCGACCACGCCGCGTTCGACGCCTCAGAGGAGCTCTTCGCCCGGGTCTTCGCCGCCCGCGCGGGCGCCGCCCTGTCCGCGGCCCGCCTCTACAGGGAGCAGAGCTCCATCACCGCCACGCTCATGGAGGACCTGCTCCCCCCGATGCTGCGCCGCGTCCACGGCGTGGAGTTCGCCGGCGGCTACCGGGCCGCCCAGGACACCGAGCGCGTCGGCGGGGACTTCTACGACGTCCATCCCGGCGCCGCCCCCGGTGAGAAGAGCCTCGCGGTGCTGGGCGACGTGTGCGGCAAGGGCCTGGAGGCCGCCGTGCTGACCGGGAAGATCCGCAGCACGCTCCAGGCGCTGCTCCCCCTGGCGGGCGACCACCAGCATCTGCTGCGCCTGCTCAACGGCACGCTGCTGAACAGCCGCCACACCCGCTTCGCCACCCTGGTGCTGGCCTCGGTCCTGCGCAGGGAGAACACCACGCATCTGTGGCTGACCAGCGCCGGGCATCCGCTGCCGCTGATCGTCCGGCAGGACGGCACCGTCGAGGAGGCGCCGACGTCCGGCACCCTGATCGGCGTGCTGCCGGACGTAAGGTCGGTCACCGCGGAGGTGGACCTGCGCCCGGGCGAGACCTGTCTGCTGTACACCGACGGGGTCACCGAGGCACGGGGCGGGCCGCTCGGCGACGTGATGTTCGGCGACGCACGGCTGCGGGACGCGCTGGCCGAGTGCGCCGGGATGCCCGCGGAGGCCGTCGTCGAGCGGATCCACATGCTCGTCGCCGAGTGGATCGGCGACAACCGGCACGACGACATAGCGGTGATGGCGATCACCGCTCCCCGGACGACGCATCTCACAGCCGTGGACGGCCATACGGCGGGCAGGTACACCGCATGACCGACATGACCACCGCGCAGGCGGACGGGACGCTCGAGCGGGCCCGTGAAGGGCTGTGGCAGGCGGTCTGCGCCCGGGACGAGGACGCCGCCGCCCGCGCGGTGTTCGCCGCACTGGACGACGGCGCCGACGCCGAGGCCGTCCTCCTCGACGTCATCGCCCACACCCAGCGGGAGGTCGGCCGCGCCTGGGCGGAGAACCGCTTCTCGGTCGCCCAGGAGCACTCCGCCACCGCGATCCACGAGCGGATCATCGCCGCCATGGCGCACCGCGTCCCGGCTCCGCCCACCGAGGCCGCCACGACCACGGTGACCGTCGCCTGCGTGGACGGCGAATGGCACGCCCTGCCGGCCCGGCTGCTGGCGGAGGTGCTGCGGCTGCGTGGCCACCGGGTGGACTTCCTCGGCGCCCAGGTGCCCACCCCGCACCTCATCGCCCATCTGCACGCCACCGCGCCGACCGCGGTGGCCCTGTCGTCCTCGCTGCCCCTGCGACTGCCGACGGCGCACAGCGCGATCACCGCCGTGCAGGCCATCGGCATCCCGGTCGTCGCCGGAGGCGCCGCCTTCGGCGTCGACGGCCGCTACGCCCGGCTGCTCGGCGCCGACGCCTGGGCCCCGGACGCCCGCTCCGCCGCCGGCCTGCTGGCACGCGGACTGCCCCGCCCGGCCGCCGGCGCCGTCCGGCAGAGCGTCGACGACCTGCCCCACCTGGTCGACCAGGAGTACACGTTGGTCACCCGCACCAGACGGCAGCTGGTCCGCAACACCCTGGCGGGGCTGGAGGAACGGCTGCCCGCGATGCGCGCCTACAGCGAGGCCCAGCGCGAGCGCACCGCCGAGGACGTGTCGCACATCGTGGAGTTCCTCGCGTGCGCCCTGTACACCGACGACGCCGGCCTGTTCACCGGCTTCCTCGACTGGACGGCCGACATCCTGGAGGCCCGCCAGGTGCCCGCGCGCGTACTGGACCCCGCCCTGGTACTGCTCCAGAAGGAGCTCAAGGACTTCCCCCGAACCCTCGGACTCCTCGACCAGGGACGCGACACGCTGCGCCGGCGTGACACCCGCCCCTCCGTACCCGGACCCGGCGCACCCGCATGAACATCACATCCGACGACAGCGACTTCCACCTGGAGACGGTCCTCGACGCCGCCGGTGACGCGTACATCCGCGTCACCGGCGACCTCGACTGGGACAGCGCCGACGACCTCACCGAGGCGGCGCGCGCCCTGCTCCGCGCCGACCCGGCGCCCCCGCGGCTGCACCTGGACTGCGCGCGGATGACGCTGTGCGACTCGCTCGGCCTGGCCTCGCTGCTCACGATCCACCGCGGCTGCGCCGAGGCAGGTGTCCGGCTGCACCTGGACAACCGGCCCGCCCCGCTGCGGCGCCTGCTGGACATGACCGGCACGGCCTTCCTCTTCGACGACGCCCCGGGCACCGAGGTGCCCGACGCGTCCGGCTCGGCGCCCCCTCCCCCACCGCCACCCCCGAGCTGACGCGTGCGGCACCCGCCCTGCGCCCCGCCGTCCCCGGCCGTCACCGCACGCGGTGCGCGGGGGCCGGGGCACGGGTGCGCACCCACCTTCCTGCCGCGTGCGGCGACCTGTGAGAATGCTCCGGTGAACGAGGAAGCCGAGATCATCGAGACCCGGGTCGAGGACGTGCGGGTCGTCCGGATCACCGGCGAGTTCGACGCCGACGAGGCCGACGCCGTCGCCGCGGCCCTCTCCGCCCCCCGTGACGGCGGCGCGGCCGCCACCGTCGCCGACCTCGCCGGGGTGACGTTCGCCGACTCCTCCCTGCTGCACGCGCTGCTCACCGCCCGGCAGGGCCACGCCGCCGCCGGCCTGCCGTTCGTCCTGGTGGCGGTCGGCCCGCTCGTCCGGCGCCTGCTGAACCTCACGGACACCGCCCGCGTCTTCACCACCGCACCCGACCTCGCGTCGGCGCTGGACCTGATCCGCGAGGAAATCAGCTCTCGTCGCGGATGACCAGCCATACTCACCCGCTCTGCGGGAACCAGAAAAGGGGTGTTAAGGGCAAGTGGGGCACGAAGGAGGAGATGTGACCGCAGCAGAGCTCGCCGCCGCACCTACGCAGCGGCCCGTCACCGCCGCCATGGCCCGCTCGCACGTCCGCGCTCTCCTGGGCGCCCGCTTCGAGAAGGCAGACGCCTCCCCCACCCTGGTCGACGACATCCTGCTCGTCGTCACGGAGCTCGTCACCAACGCCGTACGGCACGGCGGCGGTCTCGTCGCGTTCGACGCCACCCTCGACGGCGACCTGCTCACCCTCAGCGTCACCGACGCCTCGCCGACCGTCCCGCACACGGTGCCACGGACCCGCGCCGCCACACCGGGCGGCTTCGGATGGCCCCTCGTGCGGCAGCTCAGCCGCGAGGTCACCGTCACGCCCACCGCTCAGGGCAAGACGATCCGGGTCGTCATGGCCGCCGGCCCGGACGCGTAGGCACCACCCCCGGCGCCCGGGCTCGTTCCCCCGTTCGCCTCGCGGGGCGCCGTGGTCTCCCATAGGGTCGCGGGCAGACAGACGACGGCTCCGACTTCTAGGGAGTGCCGATGTCCGGACAGTTCGAGACGACCTTCGAGGTCGACCGGCCCGTGGACGCGGTGTTCGACTATCTCGCCGACGGCCGCAACGACCCGCAGTTCAGCCCCCGTGTGCAGAGGATCGAGCGCGTCCCCGACGCGCCGACCACCGTGGGCACCGTCTTCCGGAGCACCGTCAAGGACGCCGGGATGAAGTCGGCCCGGGAGTTCCGCATCACCGAACTCCAGGCGCCGGCGCGGATCCGGTGGGCCGAGGTGTCCAAGAACAGCGTGACCGCCGACGAGGGCGGCTACGACCTGGAGCCGGCCGGCGACGGCCGCACCCGGGTCCGTCTCTACAACGTCCTGGAGGGTCACGGGATCGGCAAGCTCCTGGTGGGCCTGGCCGTGGCCGCCGCCCGCAAGGACGCGCCCGCCTTCGGTCAACGGATCAAGACGGCGGCGGAGACGGCCATCGCCCCGAGCTGACCGCCGGCCGTCAGGCCAGCGGGTCGTGCCCCCAGTTCATCAGCGAATGCCGCCAGCGGCTCTCCTTCACGTCTCCCGAGGGCCGCTGGGCCAGATGACGGCGGACATAGCCGACGACCTTGCGCATGTGCCCGTAGTCGTCGTCCGTCAGGTCGCCCTTCTTCGTACGGAGGATCTCGGCGATCCGCCGCCCGGAGGCGTGCCCGGTGGACTCGCCGCCGTCCTTGTGCTGCCCGGCCTCGCGCGACTCGTCGGTCTCCAGCCACTCGTCGAGCCGGGACGGTGTCATGTTCACCAGTTCCCGGAACTCGCTCCAGGTCTCCTCGCGCTCCGCGTCGTCCACGCCGTCCCTCTTTCGTCCGTCGCCGGGGTGCCTGGGTCCAGCCTGTGGCCGCCCGGCCCCTTCCGCAGCTTCTGCTCCTCCGTCCCGCCGGTCCTCCGCCCCGTCGCGCAGCCGGTCCAGACGGCTGACCACCGGGCCCGACGTCACCCCGTGCACGACGACCGAGAGCAGCACGGTGAACGTCACCACCGCCCACAGCTCGCGGGCCGGCACCGGGAAGGCGTGGTGGCCGAGGGCGTACGCCAGGTAGTACAGCGACCCGATGCCGCGGATGCCGTACGCGGCGATCACCCGGCGCTCGCGACGGCCCGCCCGTCCCCCGAGGAGCCCCACCCAGCCCGCCCAGGGCCGGATCACCAGCAGCAGCAGCACCGCCGTGACCGCGCCCTGCCAGGTCAGGGCGGCGAGGCCGCCCCGGGCGACGAACGCGCCCAGCAGGAACAGCACGGCCGCGGTGAACAGCCGCTCGACCTGCTCGACGAAGTCGTGCAGGACGTTGTGGAAACCGTGGGCGCGCTCGGCCGCCCGCAGCGCGCACGCGGTGACGAACACGGCCAGGAAGCCGTAACCGCCGACGAGTTCCGTCAGCCCGTACGACAGGAAGGTCGCCCCCAGCGCGACGAAGCCCTCCCGGTGCTCGGACAGCCGCAGCACGGGCCAGCGGGTCCAGAAGAACAGCCAGCCCAGCAGCCGTCCGACGACCAGGCCGCTCACCACCCCGACCACGGACTTGAGGAGAACGTCCTGCGCGACCCAGGCGCCGATCCAGTCGGCCGACCAGCCGCTGCCCGCGGCGGCCACCAGCGCCAGCGCCGCGTACGTCAGCGGGAAGGCGAGGCCGTCGTTGAGTCCCGCCTCGCTCGTGAGGGAGAAGCGCACCTCGTCCTCGTCGTGCGGGTCCTCGGTGGGCTCCCCCACCCGGACCTCGGAGGCGAGCACCGGGTCGGTCGGCGCGAGGACCGCGGCGAGCAGGAGCGCGGCGGCGGGCGGCCAGTCCAGCAGCCACCAGGCGGTCAGCGCGGTCACCGCGACCGTGAGCGGCATGGTGATGCCCAGCAGCCGCCAGGTGGTGCCCCAGCGCCGCAGGCCGACGGGCCGGTTGAGGGCCAGTCCGGCGCCCATCAGCGCGATGATCACCACGATCTCGGTGACATGCTCGGTGACCAGCCGGTCGGCGACCGGATCGACCTCGGGCAGCGGAAGGGGGAGCAGGTACACGCCGACGCCGGCCGCCAGGAACACCAGCGGCAGCGAGAGCGGCCGTCCGGCCACGACCCGCGGCAGCACCGCCGCGAGCAACGCCCCCGCGCCCAGCCACGCGCTCACCGCGTCACCGATGGTCACCGTCGTGTACCCGCCCTCCCGTCGTGCCGTGTGCCGTCCCGCGCGTCGCGCGGCGCCACGGCCGTCATCCTGGACCCGGCCCGCGTACCCCGGGCGCGGACGTCCCATGACCATGTGTCCGTCCCGGCCGTCACGGGGACGGGACGGTTACGGTCGCGCCGCCCGGGAACGCGGTCAGCCGGACCACCCGAGGCAAGGCTGGTGCAGCGATGACCGAGTACGAGCGTTCCCGCACGATGCCCGCGCAGCCGGAGCACGTCTTCGACCAGGCCGCCGACCTCGACCGGTTGGACAGCTGGCTGCCCGAGGCGGTGCACGTCGAGCCGGAGGACCTGCCCGCCGTGACCGTGCACGAGGACCGCACCGACGAGGACACCTCCGCGCTGCTGCGGTCGCGGCCGGAGCAGATGCGGCTGGAGTGGGGCACGCGCGAGGACGGCAGTTACGCGGGCTGGCTCCAGGTCGCCGGGATCGACAGCGGCGCCAGCGAGGTGACCCTCCATCTGTCCTTCCTCGACGAACGCCACGACCCCGGAGAGGCGCGGGTCGGCGACGCCCTCGACAGCAGTCTGGCCCGTCTGGAGGAGCAGGTCCGGCTGCGCGTCGACAACGCGGCGGGCTGACCGCGCCGGGGCCGCGGCCGGTCAGCTTCCGTCGACCGCCGGGAACTCGACGCCCGTCCCGCCGTAGGCGGGGCGGCGGCCCGCCGCCACCTCCGCACAGCCGCCGGACGGACCCGGCCCGCACACGGGCGTGCCGGCGCCCAGCGGAACGCCGTTGCCGCGCAGCACCGAGCGCACGTCCAGGATCAGCGGGAAGACCTCGTGGTTGCGGTCCTCGCCCTGTTCGTCCCACGCCCGCTGCTCGGCCTCCACGGCCATGCGGTCCTCGGCGAACACCCGTTCGGTGAACCGCCGGATGAGCGGCCAGGCCAGATGCAGCGCGGCGGCGACCCTGGGCTTCTCGATCATGAGCAGGCCGTAGGCGTGGCAGGTGCGCTGTTCGGCGTCCTCGGGCACGTACGCGGCCCACAGCCGGAACGCCGGGTGGTCGGCGCCCTCCGGCACCAGGTCGAGCGTCTGGTACGGGTACTCGGTGCGGATCGTCATGACGTCCGCGGAGTCCTTGCCGCTCAGTCCCTCGGCGGCGAGCAGGCCCGCGCCCCGGTTGCGCTTGCCTCCGGCGTGCGTGAACAGGTACCGCGCCTCGACCGAGCGCGGCGTGGAGGTGTGGCCGAGCAGTTCGGGGTGCAGGGTGCCGACGACGCCCCGGTGCAGGAACTGGTGGTTCATGTCGAGGAGGTTCTCGTGCATGAACGAGTAGTGGCAGCGCACCGTCCGGGAGAACGTCATGGTCCGGTAGTGCGGCGAGCCGTACGCCGGCAGGTCGGGGAGCTCGGTGACGGCGGCCTTCTCCGGGTCGCCGGGGAAGACGAAGACCAGCCCGTACGCCTCGCGGACGGGGTAGCCGCGCACTCCGCGCGGTGGTCTGCGGTCGCCCTTGGAGAGGTAGGGGATCTGCGAGATGCGGCCGTCGCCGCGGTAGGCCCAGGCGTGGTAGCAGCAGCGCAGTGTCTCGCCCTCCACGACGCCCATGCTGAGCGGCACCTGCCGGTGGGCGCACCGGTCCTCCAGGGCGTGCACGATGCCCCCGCGGGTCCGGAAGAGGGCGATGCGTTCCCCGGCGAAGACGGCGGCGACGGCCCGGCCGCGGCGCACCTTGCGGGACAGCGCGACCGGGTACCAGAAGTCGGGGTGTGCTCCTACGCGCCTCAGGTCGGTGAGGGTGCCCTCCGGGGCACCGCCGGCGTCTGGCTCATTCATGGCTCTCCTCGCTTCGGGACGACGGGCGGGGGCCGCCGCTGCCGCGTGCACCCCGCTCATCCTCACGGCGGGGCGGGGCGCTGTCCCGCCCAGGACGTCCACCGGGGTGAGGGGCCGTCACACCTCGCCTGAGTTGCGGCGGCGCGCCGCCGGGCATTCCATAGCCATGCGGAGCAGTCGCCGGGGAGCTCCGGCCCCCGGCAGGCGTGCGGGGCCGACGCTGTCGGGCGCGCCGGCGGAGAGGTCCGGATATGAACTGTTACGAGTGCAACCAGGTGGACCGCGCCACGGAGGCGGTCGCGGTGTGCAAGGTGTGCGGGGCGGCGGTCTGCCCCGAGCACCTCCACACGGAGCCGGTGCAGATGCGCGGATCCGCGCAGCCCGGCAAGGTCATCCACAGCCGGCCCGCGCGGCGCATGACGTGCCCGGTGTGCCGGTCCGCGGAGGAGTCGCCCTGACGGCGGCGGCGCTCCGCCAGGTCAGTCCCCGGGCAGGTCGTCCAGGTCGCCGCAGGAGCGCAGTTCGTCCTCGATGCGCTCCCAGAGGTGCCGGGACGGAGCGGACGGGACGTCCCGCGCCTCGACCTCGCGGGCGACGGTAACGACCCGGCGCAGCCGGGACAGTTGGTCCCGGCAGCCCGCGCAGACCGTGAGGTGCCGTGCGGCTTCGCCGTCGTCGCCGGGTCCGTCGCCGCGCAGCGCCCACTCCACCAGGGTGGCGGGTGCCAGATGCCCGGGCGCGGCCTCAGACACGGCGGCCGGGGGCCGGCGGGGTGGAGCGGGCCTTCATGGATCGTCCTCTCGCGCGTGAACTCGTCCTCCGTGGGGCTCGTCGCTGTTTCGGGCGCGGGGCGTGCGATGGATGCGGTGTGGGGCGTGCGGCGGATGCGGCCGCCCGGTCCGGGTCTAGGCGGCCCGCGCGTCGGCGCGGCCCTGCTCCAGTGCGCCCCGGAGCCGGTACAGGCCGCGGCGGGTGTGGCTCTTGACGGTGCCCAGAGGCAGGCCGGTGCGCTCGGCGATCTGGGCCTGGGTCAGGTCGTGGAAGAAGGCCAGGCAGAGCACCTGCCGCTGCGGGGCGGGCAGCCGGGACAGCTCGTCCACCAGCAGGACCCGGTCCAGGACGTCGTCGGGTCCGGCTCCCTCGGCCACCGCCGGGGCCGACTCGAGTCCGGCGGCCTCGGCCAGCGCGAGGCGCCTCGTGCGGGCCGCGAGCGCGTCGACGATCTTGCGGCGGGTGATGCCGACGAGCCAGGCGCCGAGCGGGCCGCGCTCGGGACGGAAGCCGTGCCGGCCCCGCCAGGCGCCGATGAACACCTGCTGGGTGACGTCCTCGGCCTCGTGGGTGTCGCCGAGGGACCGGGTGGCCATGGTGTGGACGAGCGAGCCCCAGCGCCGGTAGATCGCCGCGAAGGCCTGCTCGTCGGCGGCGCGCAGGCCGCGGGCCAGCTCCTCCTCGTACAGGGTCTCCTCGGCGGGCGCCGCGCCGGGTGACGGGGGCGCGGACGTGACGCTTCGCAGTTGCGTGCTCATGGCCCGGTTCCTCCTGCCGCTCGCCGTGTGCCGGGAAGGCCGTCGGACGAGCCGTGACTGTCGCCGCTCACCGGCGTGGCCCCCAGTGTCGGGACGAAGAAACGACGCAGACAACATGCGTCGTTTGTGCGTCGTACACTGTCGGGGTGGAGACAGGCACGAACGACGACGGGGACGCCGGGCGCGGCGGCGCGCTGACGACGGGCGAGGTCGCCCGGCGGCTCGGGGTGGCCCCCACCACCGTCCGCACCTGGGACCGGCGGTACGGACTGGGCCCGGACGCGCACACGGGCGGCAGGCACCGCCGCTGGACGCCCGCCGACGTCGCCCGGCTGGAGCGCATGTGCGCGCTCACCGCGAACGGCCTGCCGCCCGCCGAGGCGGCGCGCCTGGCCCGCGAGGAGGCACCGGAGGACACCGAGGGTTCCCGTCCGCGCGCCGATCCCCCGGTCCGGCGGGCCGAGCCCCGGCGCAGCAGCCGGGCCGGCAGCGGGCTGCGGCTGGGGGACGTGCGCCAGGAGTGCAAGGGGATCGCCCGCGCGGCGTTGCGGCTGGACGCGCCCGCGCTGGACGCCCTGCTCGCGGACGCGATCGAGGAGCACGGCATGATCACCGCCTGGACCGAGGTGATCATGCCGACGCTGCAGGCGGTCGGCCGGAAGTGGGAGAGCTCGGGCGACCGCTACGTCGAGGTGGAGCACTTCCTGTCCTGGCATGTCTCCGGGGCGCTGCGGCGCGGCGCGCGACCGGTCGCCGCGGGCCGTCCGGACGGTGTCGCCGTGCTCGCGTGCGTGCCCGGGGAGAGCCACACGCTGCCGCTGGAGGTGCTGGCCGCCGCCCTGTCCGAACGCGGCGTCCCCGTGCGGATGTTCGGCGGGGCGCTGCCGGCCGAGTCGCTGGTGGCGGCCGTACGGCGGATCGGGCCCGCGGTGGTGGGACTGTGGGCCCAGGCCCGGTCGACGGCGAGCCGGCCGCTGGCCCAGCACGTGGCCGCGATGGAGTGGGGGGTGCGGGGGGCGCGCCGGCGACCGGTGGTGCTGCCCCTGGGGCCGGGCTGGGCGGGGGCGCCGATGCCCGGGCTGCCCCGCCCGACGAGCCTGGCGGAGGCGGTCGCGGCCGTCGAGCAGTACATGCCGGGGTGACCGGAGCCGTCTCGGCCGCCGCGCGGCGGGTACGCGCATCGCGCAGGGCGATTCGGGTGGGCCGCGCCGGGCCACGGGCGGGCCGTCCACGCGCGGCCCGCCCGGCGCGGTAGCTCTGGTCGCGACGAGGCGAGGAGGACCATGACGGCCTGTCCGTACGGGAGCCGCGGGGAGCGGACGCCGGCGCGCGTGCACGGCGTCGCCCGGTCCGGCCCGGGTGCATCCGGGGCCGGGCGGCGGCCGGAAGAGGGGGCGTACCGAGACGGCGACCGACCCCCGGATGCGGAGCGCGGCGTGACCAGCGACGGCCCCCTTGTGCACACCGCCACCCGCCGGGGGGCCGTATGAGCGGGATCGCCGTCCGGGAGACCGACGTGCTGGTCCTGGGCGGCGGTGCGGCCGGGCTCTCCCTCGCGGACCGGCTGGCCGGGACCGGCCGGGTGGGCGTGCTCGTGGTGGAGCCGCCCGACGGGCCGTCCCGTCCACCGGCCCGGACCTGGTGCTTCTGGGACGACGGCACCTGCGGCCTCGACGAGGTCGTGAGCGCGTCCTGGCCACGGCTGCGGGTGCACGGCGGCGACGGTGCCGCGCACACCGTCGACCCGTCCCCGCTGCGCTACCGGATGCTGCGTTCGACGCGGTTCGAGGAGTACGTGCACGCCCGGCTGGCGGAGCGGCCCGGCTGCGGCGTCCTGCGTGCCACGGCCGGCGCCGTACGCGACACACCCGGTGGGGCGGAGGCCGACTGCACGGCGCCGGACGGGGGTTCGCTGACCGTGCGGGCCCGCCTCGTCTTCGACTCACGGCCCCCGGGCGCCCTGCCGCCGGCCCGCACCCGGTTGCTGCAGCACTTCCGCGGCTGGTTCGTACGGACGGCACAGCCGCGGTTCGACCCCGCTGTCGCCGACCTGATGGACTTCCGGGTGCCGCAGCCCGCTCACGGGCTCGCCTTCGGATACGTCCTGCCGCTGGCGCCCGACCACGCCCTCGTCGAGTACACCGAGTTCTCCCGGACGCCCCTGACCACCCCGGCGTACGAGAAGGCGCTCGACCGGTACTGCCACGACGTCCTCGGGCTGGGCGAGTTCGGCGTGGAGACGGCCGAGCAGGGTGTCGTGCCGATGACCGACGCGCGGTTCCCGGTGCGGGTCGGGCCGGCGGTGTACCGGATCGGCACGGCGGGCGGCGCGACCCGCCCCTCGACCGGCTACACCTTCGCCGCCGCCCAGCGCCAGAGCCGGGCGATCGCCGCCTCCCTGTCCACGGGCCGCCCGCGCGTGCCGGCGCCGCACGGGCGGCGGGCCCTCGCCATGGACGCGGTGATGCTGCGCGCCCTGGACACCGGCCGGATCGACGGACCCGCCTTCTTCACCGGGCTGTTCGCCCACACCCCGGCCGAGCGGCTGCTGCGGTTCCTCGACGGCGCCACCACGCTCCGCGAGGAGTGGTCCATCGGACTGCGCGGGCCGGTGGGCCCGATGCTGCGCACCGCCCTCGAACTGCCCTTCCTGCCCCGCCGATCCCACCCCGCCCCACGATCCGGAGACCGCCTCCCATGACACTGCTGCGCGACCACGACCTGGCCCGCGCCTTCGACCACGCGTCGGGCACCTACGACCGCCTCACCGCCCTCAACCCCGGCCACCGCGCCGAACTCCTGCGCTCGGCACGCCGGTTGCGGCTTCCGCAGGACGGCGAGGGGCTGCACGTCCTCGACCTCGGCTGCGGCACCGGCGCCTCCACCCGCGCTCTGCTGCGGGCCGCGCCCCGCGCCCGTATCACCGCCGTGGACGCGTCGGCCGGCATGCTGCGCCGGGCGCGGGAGAAGGCCTGGCCGGAGCGGGTGCGGTTCCTGCACCGGACGGCCGAGGAGACGGTGACGGACGCCGAGGGGCCCTACGACGCCGTGTTCGCCGCCTATCTGTTCCGCAACGTCACCGACCCCGACCAGGTGCTCGGCACCGTCCGGTCCTGCCTGCTGCGGCCGGGCGGTCGGCTGGCCGTCCACGAGTACAGCCTCAGCGGGTCGGCGACGCATCGGGCGCTGTGGCGGGCGGTGTGCGACGGGGTCGTCGTCCCGATGGGCACGCTCACGGGCGACCGTGCCCTGTACCGGCACCTCGGGCACAGCGTCCTCGGCTTCGACACCGCCCCGGAGTTCAGGGACCGGCTGGCCCGGGCCGGCTTCACGGACGTACGGGCGCTGCCCGTCGCCGGGTGGCAGACCGGGATCGTGCACACCTTCCTGGCCCGCAACGGCTCCTCCGCGCGGCCGGCGGAGGCCCGATGAACGCCGGGACCCGCCCCACCGCCGCCCGGCGCGGTCGCGACCGCAAGGCCGAGGTGCTGATGCCCGCGCCGGGCCGGGAGCGGTTCGCGCCCGGGGACGCGCCGTCCGTCGCCGTGGCCGGCGGCGGGATCGCCGGGCTCGCCGCGGCCACCCTGCTCGCCGAGCGGGGCGCCCGGGTGACCCTGTACGAGCGGGAGGAGTCCCTGGGCGGCCGGCTCGCCGGTACGCGCACCCGGCTGACGGACGGCTCCGACGTCACGATGACCCGGGGCTTCCACGCGTTCTTCCGCCAGTACTACAACCTGCGCGGTCTGCTGCGGCGCACCGACCCCGGGCTGGACCGGCTCACCCCGCTGCCCGACTACCCGCTGCGGCACAGCGGCGGTCTGACCGACAGCTTCGCGAAGGTGCCGCGCACCCCGCCGTTCAGCGCGCTCGGCTTCGTCGTCCTCAGCCCCACCTTCGGCTGGCGCGACCTGGCCGCCATGAACGCGCGTGCCGCCCTGCCGCTGCTCGACGTGCGGGTGCCTGAGGTGTACGAGCGCTTCGACGACGTCAGCGCGACGCGTTTCCTCGACGGGGTGCGCTTCCCGGAGGCCGCGCACCATCTGGCGTTCGAGGTGTTCTCCCGGAGCTTCTTCGCCGACCCGGCCGAACTGTCGGCGGCCGAGCTGCTGGTGATGTTCCACATCTACTTCCTCGGCTCGGCCGAGGGCCTGCTCTTCGACGTGCCCGACGAGCCGTTCCCGCAGGCGCTGTGGGAGCCGCTGGGCGACTACCTGGAGCGGCTGGGCGCGGTCGTACGCACCGGCACGGCCGTGCACACCGTGCGGCCCCGCGCGGGCGGCGGCGCCGAGATGGAGACCGACGCGGGGGCCACGGCGCACGACGCGGTGGTGCTCGCGCTCGATCCCGGCGCGCTGCGGCGGCTGGTCGCCGCGTCGCCCGGGCTGGGGACCGCGGACTGGCGGGACGACATCGACGCGCTGCGGACGGCCCCGCCGTTCCTCGTGTCCCGGCTCTGGCTGGACCGCCCCGTCCGCCCGGAGCGGCCCGGCTTCCTCGGCACCAGCGGCTACGACGGCCTCGACAACATCAGCGTCCTCGACCGCTACGAGGGCGAGGCCCGGCGCTGGGCGGACCGGACCGGCGGCTCGGTCGTCGAGCTCCACGCGTACGCGGTCACCGGCGGCCGGCACGAGAAGGTGGAACGCGGTCTCCTCGAACGGCTGCACGAGGTGTACCCGGAGACGAGGGAAGCGCGAGTGGTCGACGCCCGGCACGAGTGGCACGCCGACTGCCCCCTGTTCCCGGTGGGTTCCTACGACCGCCGACCCCGCGTCCGCACCCCGCACCCCTGGCTGACGCTGGCCGGGGACGCCATCCGCTGCGACCTCCCGGTGGCCCTGATGGAACGCGCCGCCACGACCGGCTTCCTCGCGGCCAACGCGCTGCTGGCCCCGCGAGGGGTGCGCGGCCAGGTCCTGTGGACGGTGCCCCGCGCGGGCCGGTCACCGGCGCTGCGGGCACTGGGCGCACTGGCGGCCCGCTGAGGCGAGGCGGCCGGCCGGCGCTCGGAACGCCGGCCGGCGGCCCCCGAGCGCCGTGCCGGGGCTCAGCCGGGGAAGCGGCCCGTGCTGCGGAGTGCCCAGCGGCGTTCCGCGTAGGCGAGGTCGTCGCGCCACAGGCGGCCGGCCGTGCGGCGGATCAGGGGGCGGAGGGCGGGGGCGGCCGCCTTGGCCAGGGCGAAGCCGCGTCGGTCGGAGGCGGCGACGACCGCCTCGACCACCGCGGTGCGCGGCCTGCTCGCGCCCTCGGCCGTCAGCGGCGTGGCATGGGTCTCCACCACGGACGTCGCCCCCTCGCCCTCGGTGATCCGCATGAGGACGGTGCGCGGGTCGGGCGCCGTGAACTCGGCGCGCACCGGCACCACCCAGGAGCCCATCGCCCGGAAGGAGACGTCGACCACGAACGCGTCGTCGCCGTCGCCGTCCGGTGCGCCGACCACCTTGAGGTCGACGAACGAGTACGGGTGGAACCACGAGCCGTGCCAGGGGTCGAGCCGGTTGGCGACCACGTCCTGCGGTTCGCACTCCCCCACCGCCGTGAACACGGCGTCCAGCGCGCCCTCGGCCGGGCGGCGCGGCACCACCGGCCGCTCCAGCGGCTCCTCGCCGCCGACCTGGTCCAGCCGTACCCAGACGAGGACGCCGTCGTCGTGCACGGGGTAGGGCTCCCAGCCGGCGAACGGCGCCCCGTCCAGGGCGAGTCCGTGCCAGTGGCACACCAGCGTGCCGCACACCACGCGGCTGTCGCGCAGCGGCGCCCCCAGGTGCGGGCAGACGCCGGATCCGGCGTGCGGTGTCCCGTCCTCCCCGCGCCACAGCACGACCTCGACGCCGCCGACCGTCCGCCCGTAGGGGCGTTCGCCGGCCCGGATGTCCCGGGAGGCGCCGACGACGAACCAGTTGCCGGAGGGGCGGGCCGAGGCCCGTTCGAGAGCGTCGGCGATGAGCGCGGGGCGCGCCTCGCGCCAGGAGGGCCGCTGCCGCGCCCAGTCCGGCGGGCGCCGGAAGCGCAGCGGTGAGGTCCAGCGGGCGTCGTCCGGTCGTCGGGTCACCTTGCCCGCCCCTTCGTCTGCGGCGCCGGCCGCCCGGCCCGGGGTGCCGGGTGCGCGGCGCGGGTGGTGGTGTGCCGGCGGGCCGCGAGGATGCGGACCGCGCCGGCCGCGGCGGTGGCCGCCCGGCGGACGGCCGGTACGACCGCGCGGCGGTTCAGGACGTCGTAGTCCTGCTCGGCGATGGCGTCGAGGATGCCGCCGTACAGGGTGAACGCGGTGCGGATGCAGGGCCGTACGCGAGGTTCGAGCATGGCGATCCCGGGTTCCGCGGACCGGTAGACCTCGCGGGTCAGGGCCTCGGCGGCGGTGAACGCGGCGCGGATGCGCGGGTCGCGCCGGCCGGTGCGGCGGCTCCACTCCAGCAGGGGCCGGTCCACCCCGTGGGCGGCGAGCAGGTCGGCCGGCAGATAGACGCGGCCCCGGTCCAGGTCCTCGCCCACGTCCCGCAGGAAGTTGGTGAGCTGGAAGGCGACGCCGAGGTCCGCGGCGTGCGGGGCCGCCTCCTCGCGGGGCACGACGGTGCCGAGCACCGGCAGCATCTGCAGGCCGATGACCGCGGCCGAGCCGTGCATGTAGGCGCGCAGGTCGGCGTAGGTCGGGTAGTCCGTGACGGTCAGGTCGGCCCGCATCGAGGCCATGAAGTCGGCGAACAGCGCGGTGTCGATGCCGTAGCGGGCGGCGCTGTCGGCGACGGCGCGGACCACCGGTTCGTCGCCGCCGCCGGTGCGCAGTCCGTGGGCGAGGTCGCTCTCCAGGCGGCGCAGCAGCACGTCCCGTTCCGCCGGGGTGCGGCCGCGGTCGAGGTCGTCGACGATGTCGTCGGCCCAGCGCGCGAAGCCGTACAGGGCGTGCACGGCGCAGCGGCGTTCCACCGGCAGCAGCCGGGTGGCGAGGAAGTAGGTGCGCCCGTGGCGGGCGTTGAGGGCCCGGCAGCGCAGGTAGGCGTCGCGCAGCGCGGGGTCGGTGATCCGGGCGGCGTCGAGTTCACGACGGGACATCGGTACCTCGTACGGTCGGGGCGGGCGCGGCGCGCCCGGTCGGCGGGAGGGCACGGGCGCGGGGCGGGCGGCGGCGCGCGGTGACGCCGGTGATGCGGGCGGCGGCGAGCTTGCCGCTGACGAGCACCGTGGGCACGCCCACCCCGGGGGTGGTTCCGCAGCCGGCCAGGACGGCGTTGTCGAGGCCGCGCAGGAGGTTGCGGGGCCGGAAGGGGCCGGTCTGCGCGAAGGTGTGGGAGACCGAGAAGGGACTGCCCGCCGCGTGGCCCTGGGCGGTCCAGTCCAGCGGGGTGACCAGCATCTCCTCCTGGACGCTCGCGTCGAAGCCCGTCAGGCCGCGCTGTTCGAGTGCGGCGACGAGGCTGTCCCGGTAGCGGGGGCCGAGGTCGCGCCAGGCGGGGGCGGAGGGGCCGACGTCGGTGTTCGGGCAGGGGGCCAGGACGTAGTGCAGATGCCGTCCGGGCGGCGCCAGTGCGGGGTCGTGGGCGGTGGGGCGGGTGATGAGCAGGGAGGGGTCGCTCATCAGGGCGCCGGTGCGGGTGAGTTCGTCGAAGGTGGACTCCCACGCCGCGCCGAACGACAGCGTGTGGTGGGCGAGTCCGGGCCAGGTGCGGTCGGTGCCGGCGTGCAGGACGACCGCGGACGGGGAGTGCCGCAGCGGGACCGGGCGGCGCGGGGTGCGGCCCAGGAGCCGGTAGGCGGCGGGCAGTTCGCAGGTCAGCACCACCGCGTCACAGGCGATGCGCTCCCCGGACGCGAGGCGGACGGCGCGGACCCGGCCGCCGGACCGCTCCAGCGCGTCCACCTCGGCCGACCAGCGCAGATCGGCGCCGGCCCCGGCGGCCGCGTCGGCCATCCCGCGGGGCAGCGCGTGCATGCCGCCGCGCGGGAACCAGACGCCGGCCACGGTGTCCATGTAGGCGATCACGGCGTAGGCCGCGAGGGCGCGGGCGGGGGCGACCCCGGCGTACAGGGCCTGGAAGGAGAAGACGCGCCGCAGCCGCTCGTCGCCGAGGAAGCGGCCGATCCGCCGGTCGAGGCGGCCGAAGCCGCCGAGCGCGGCGAGCCGGGCCAGGTCGGGGCCGAGGAGCTGCAGCGGGGAGTCGAAGTTGGCGTCGATGAAACGGCTCATCTGCGCCCGGTAGAGGCGTTCCAGCCAGGTGCGCAGCTCCCGGTAGCCGGCCGCCTCGGCCGGTCCGGCGAACCGCCGCACCTCCTCCTCCATGGCGGCGGCGTCGGTGTGCACGTCGAGCGCGCTTCCGTCGGCGAACCGCGCCCGGTAGGCGGGGTGCAGCGGGATCAGCTCGACGTGCCGGGCGAGGCTGTCGCCGACCGCCGCGAACGCCTCGTCGGCCAGATGGGGCATGGTCAGGACGGTGGGCCCGGTGTCGACGGCGTACGGGCCGAGCCGGACGCGTCCGGCCCGGCCGCCGGGGCCGGCGTCGCGTTCGACGACGGTGACCCGGCGTCCGGCGCCCAGCAGATGGAGGGCGCAGGCGAGGCCGGACAGGCCGGCGCCCACGACGACGACGTGTTCCGTCGGTCCCGGTACGGTCCTCACGCGGTGTCCTCCGTCCGCTGCGGGACACCGCCCGAGACCCGCGCGACCAGCGCGGCGAACTCCTCGCGTACGGCGGTGTCCGCGCCGGTGTCCTCGAAGTGCCGCAGGCTCGCGGCGGCCAGTTCGGCGATCTTCGTCTCGGTCAGCGCGCGGGCGCCGGTCCACTCCAGTGCCTTGCGCATCCGCTCGACGGCGGCGTCCGGCCGAGGTGAGGGGTCCGCGGCGAGCGCCGCCACGACCTCCTCGTCCCCGGACGCGGCGGCGAGCCGGACGGCGACGGCGAGCAGATAGGTCAGCTTGCGGGCGCGCAGGTCGTCGTCGGCCGGCTTCCCGGTGAGCGCGGGGTCGCCGAACGCGCCGAGCAGGTCGTCGCGCAGCTGGAAGGCGAGCCCGGCGTCCCGTCCTGCGCGGCGCAGTGCGTCCACGGTGCGCGGCTCCGCTCCGGCGAGCGCGGCGCCCAGCGCGAGGGGCCGTTCGACCGTGTAGAGGGCGCTCTTCAGCGTGGCGACGGTCAGGGCCTCCTCGACACCGGACGCGCCGGTGGCCTGGGCGTGCAGATCGCGGTACTGCCCGGCGACCATCTCGCCGCGCATGGCCCGCCACTCCTCGTACAGCCGCGGGCCGTGCGGGAGGCGCAGCGCCGTCTCGGTCAGCAGGTCGTCGGCCCAGGCGAGCGCCAGGTCGCCGGCGAGGACGGCGGCGGAGGCGCCGAACGCCTGCCCCGGGCCGGTCATCCCGGCGGCGCTGTGCAGGCGGGCCAGCTCCACGTGCATCGTGGGGCCGCCCCGGCGCAGCGGTGAGCCGTCCATCAGGTCGTCGTGTATGAGGGCGCACGCCTGGAGGAGTTCGAGGGCGGCGCCGGTGCGCAGGACCGCGGTGGCGTCGCCCGTGCCGCCGGCCGCCCGCCAGCCGCACCAGACGAACGCGGTGCGCAGCCGTTTGCCGCCGCGGCGGATCAGGCCGGCGACCCGGCCGGCGACGTCCTCGGCGAAGACCGGGTCCACCTGGCGGGCCTGCCCCAGTCGCGCGTCCAGGACGTCGTCCAGCACGGCGTCGACGCCGCGGGCGGCGTCGAGGGCCGTCGCGGGCGCACGGGCCGCGTCGGCCGCCGTCGGCCTCAGTTCCAGCATGCACGGCCCTTTCTCACTCTCCGTCACCTGCACACCTGCACTTCTGCCGACGCCTCGGGTGTGGATGCGCCCATGTGTTCCCCGCCTGCTCGGTCCGCCGGTCGAAAGCACTCCATGGGCCGAACACGGCCGTGAAGGTGAGCCCCGCGTACCCCCGAGGCCCCGCGGCTCACCCGGCGTTCCCGGTTCCCTCGCGGGCCTCGACCGGGACATCAAGGAGTGGACCGGACTCCCAGTGGACCACCGCCCGGCTGTGTTCCCGCGCTACGGCACGGGGTTTCGCCCGCTCGCACCGCCGGAGGGTGCGAGGGCTCCGGGCAGCCGGGACTCGAGCCGGCCGAGCTGGGCCGCCAGGCCGCGCAGCCAGATGTCGAGGTCGACCAGCGCCGGAGTGGGCCGCCCCGACGGACGTTCGGCCGGGGGCTCCGTCCGCCGGGGCGGCGGCGGTTCACCGGCGCACAGCGCGGCCAGCCGGTCGGTGGTCTCGGCGAGGGCCAGGGCCCCGGCCTGTTCCCGGTCCGCCGCCGACGGCGGCAGCGCGGCGACGGGGAGGTCGAAGCGAGGCAGCCACTGGGCGCCCAGGAAGACGTGGTGCGCGGTCATCAGGAGGGCCTGCCAGTCGGCCCCGCCGTGCCCGCCGCCCCCGGGTTCGCTGCGGAACTGCGCGTACGCGGCCTCCGCGAGCCGGTACCGGTGCAGGGCGGGCAGCGTCGGCGGAGGCGGCACCGACCCGGGTGGCACGGCGGCGAGCGTGCCGGCGGTGCCCTTGATCAGGGGGCCGCACTCGCGCAGAAGTCCCGCCATGGTGCGGCGCACCTCCGCACGCGCTCCGGCCGGCCAGGCGAGCAGTCCGCACAGCAGTCCGATCGCGCTGCCGGTGACGACGTCCACGATGCGGGCCTCGGCCAGCTGCCAGGACGCCGGGGTGATCTGGGCGAACGCGGAGGACACCACCAGCGTGAACAGCCCCTGCGCCCAGGCGATGCCCAGCAGCGGCCCGACGGAGAACGCGAGCAGCATGGCGGGGGCCAGCATCGCGGCATAGGCGTCGGTGTGCCGGCCCAGCCCGATGAGCAGCGCGCCGGCGGCGACGGCGCCCAGCAGGTTGCCGAGGACGGCCAGGCGGATGGCCGTCCAGGTCTCGCCGACGGTGGTCCGGCTCAGGGTGAGCACGGTCAGCAGCACCCAGAAGCCGTGGTCCAGGTCGAGCGACCCGGCCACGAGCCGTGCCGCGGCCAGCGCCAGCGCGATGCGCAGCGCGTTGTGGAACTGCACGGAGCGCGGCGTCAGGTTCCCGGTCATCCGGCGCAGCCACAGCCGCGGGGTGGTGCTGTACGCGTACCAGAACAGCACCGGCGGGTCGATGGGCGCGGTGCGGCGCCCGTCGAGGCCGACCCGCACGGCGATCTCCAGGGTCCGCACGGACTCGGCGAGCGACAGTAGCAGCGCCTGCCGGCGCAGCACGTCCGCGGGCGGCACCTCGTCGGCCGGTCCGGCGGCCTGCCGGACGCGGATGCCCTGGAAGTCCTCGATGGCCTCGTCCATGCGGTGGGTGCCGGGCACGGCGCGGCCGGTACGCAGTGCGGTGACGGTCTCGTCGAGCAGGCCCGTCACCCGCGGCAGGAGCGAGCGCAGGGCCCGGTCCGTGCCCGGGGTTCCCCGCCCCTCGGTGGTGGCGAGGGCGCGCAGCTCACCGGTCTCGGTCAGATGGGCCAGCTGTTCGAGGAGCCGGCGGGTGGCGGTCCCCGCCTGCGCCAGCCCGCGCGCGGCGCGTCCGGGTCCGGCGGGCCGCTGCGCGGGCGCCACCTCCGACAGCCGCAGCCGTGCGCCCGCCTCGCGCAGGGCCTGCGCGGAGAGCACGGTCTGCCCGTCGACGGCCTCGCGTGCCGTCCGCAGCGCCGCCGCGAGGGCGGCACGGTAGGTCGGGTCGGGCGGGTCCGGCAGGACGAACAGCTCGCACAGCACCAGCGCCAGCACGCCGAGGGAGAGTCCCGCCAGCCGCAGCCCCAGCGCGTCCGGGTCGTACGGCGGGAAGCAGGCGAGGATGTAGAACAGCTGGAGCGCGGGGGCGGCCCCGGCCGGGCGGGGGCCCGCGACGGCCGCGAAGGCCAGCAGGAAGCCCACGACGAGCATGCCGAGCACGGCCGCCCAGGTGTGCACGGCCAGCGCGGTCCCGAGCGCCACCAGCCCGAGGCCGACGGGCAGCGCAGCGAGCATGACCTCGGCCCGCTGCCGCCCGGAGCCCGGGATCGTGGACAGCAGGCCCAGCGAGATCGGCGCGAAGAGCGCGTACAGGGCGAGCACGGGCTCATCGAGGCCGTACAGGCAGGTGTAGAAGCCCACGGACGCGGCGAGCGCCACGCGCACCGCCCGGCGCAGGATCGCGGTCCGCATCAGCATGTTCCTCCCGGGCCGACGCCACGGCGACGCGTCACGGCATGGGGCGGCCGGGCGGCCGGAGACGCCGTACACCTCCTGATTGTCGTGGGGTACCGGCCTTCGGGCGAATTCCGGGCGCCATCCGCGATCGACCGGATGCCCGGTGGTAGGGGGCATGGAGATGGCCACTCCCCGCGATCCGTCCTCGCCGCCGCCGGGTCGCCCGGGCGGCGCGGACACCGGTGTGCCGGGCTGGCTGCGGACGTCGGCCGCCTACGCCTGGCGGGTCATCGCGGTCGCGGTCGTCGTACGGGCCGCGTTCTCGGTGCTCGGGCAGTTCCACCGGATCGCCGTCGCCGTGTTCCTGGGGCTGGTCCTCACCACCGTGCTGCGCCCGGTCACCGGGCTCCTCGCGCGCCGGCTGCCCCGTCCGCTGGCGGTGGCGACGGCCCTCATCGGCGCCCTCGCGCTCGTGATCGGGGCGCTCGTACTGGTCGGCGAGACGGTGGCCGATCAGCGCAAGAGCCTGCAGAGCGAGTTCGAGAAGGGGATCGACCGGATCGAGGGCCAGCTGGAGGGGCCGCCGTTCCGGCTGCCCGCGGACACCTTCCGCGATGTGCAGAAGCGGCTCGGCATGCTGCTGTCCGAGCACCGGTCCACGGTCATCAGTGAGGCGGTGAGCGGGGCGAGCCGGCTCGTGGAAGTCCTCACGGTGCTCGCGCTGGCGCTGTTCTGCGCCGTGTTCTTCACGCATTCGGGCGACCGGCAGTGGCAGTGGATCTGCGGCCAGCTCCCCGCCTCCGCGCGACGGCCGGTCGGGGTGGCGGGCCGGGCGGCCTGGCGGACCTTCACCGGGTACACCCACGGCATCCTGCTGGTCGCGGGCACCAACGCCGTCCTCGTCGGGGTGGCCCTGCTCGCGCTGCGGGTGCCGCTGGCCGTGCCGCTGGCGCTGCTGGAGTTCGCGGCGGCCTTCATCCCGCTGATCGGCTCACCCATCGCCCTGGGCGTCGCCGCCGTCGTGGCGCTGGCGGCGAAGGGGCCGATGACGGCGCTGATCGTGGTGGCGCTGATCGTCGTCATCGGGCAGATCGAGGGGCACGTGCTGCATCCCCTCGTCCTGAGCTGGGCGGTCAGCCTGCATCCCCTCGTCGTCGCCCTCGCCGTCGTGGCCGGGGCCATCGCGGCCGGGTTCATCGGCGCGGTGGTGGCCGTGCCCTTCGTGGCCGTCCTGTGGTCGGTGCGGCAGGCGCTGCGCGGCACGGACACCGGCCGTGAGGTCACGGCGGACGGTGGCCCGAGGGGCGGTTAGGGTCTTTCGTTTGGATCAGGCCGGATCAAAGACCCCGCGAGCCCGGCATGATCCAAACGAAAGACCCTAGGCGCGGGCGGCCGCGCCGACGGCCTGATGGACGGCGCGTGCCACGCGGGACCCCCACAGCGAGCGGGGCCCGCCGAAGGCGTGCGTCTCCTCGCCGGCACGCGGGCGGCGGACGGCCACGCACACGGCGTCCGTGGGAGTGCCGGAGCAGTCGAGACCGGCGTCGACCAGCGCCTGCACCTTGGCCTCGGTCGCGGTCATGACCGTGTTGACCAGCGCCGCGTCGGTCAGGGCCACGGGCACGGCGACCACGATGTTCACGGTCCCGGGGCGCACGGCCGTCGGGGCGGCCTCCGTCCAGTCCGCCGCCCAGCCCCGCACGCCGAGGCCCGCGGTGGCCACGGCCGTGACCCCGCCGTCGTGCCCGCTGCCGTACGCCCGGACGTCCGCGGCCGTCATCAGGCCGACACCCGGCCCGTGCGCGCCCGCGTCCCGGGCGAGTCCGGCGAGGTGCCGGTCCGGGTCGGTGCGCCGGTAGCCGTGGGCGACCTGGGCGTTGAGGACCCAGGCGCGTTCGCCGATGCCGCCGCCCAGGACGGCGTTGCTGATCATCCGCCAGCCCTCCCCCGCCCGCCACAGCAGGGAGCCCAGCGACTCGCCGTCCTCCGTGCGGGTCAGCTGCTCCATCGCCGTGGGCGAGGGCGCGGGACGGGACGGGGGTACGACGGCGGTCACCGGGAACCTCTCCTTGCGCTGGGATCGGCTGATCGTACGGGACGGGCGGGGGCCGTTCGGGTCCGCCCGTCCCGTACGGGGACGGTCCGGCGTGTCGTCAGCCCCGGGAGGCCAGGTACTCCTTCACCCCGGGCGCGGTGTGCGCCTCCTCCTCGTTCACCACCGCGCCGACCGCCTTGGCGTCGGGCTTGAGCACATAGGTCTCGGTGCTGGCCGGCCGTGCCTTGTCGGAGAAGTTCTGGGCGGTGCCGAGGCCGACGTCGACCGCGGACTGCGCGCGGTGCGCCGCGACCACGTCCGCGCGGGCCAGACTGCCCTTCTCGCAGGCCTTCTTCAGGTCGTCGCCCATGATCCGGGCGGCGTTGTAGCCGGACAGCACCCCGGCGTCCAGCAGGGAGCCCCGGTACTTCTTCTGGTAGGCGGCGACCATCTCGCGCACCCCTGGCAGGTCGGAGCTGACCGCGGGTGCCGCGCTGACGATGTGCAGCAGGGCGGCGAGGGCCGGCGCGGCCGGTGTCTTCATCAGCTGCGGGGCGTAGCCGGGGGCGCTGCTGACGACGGGCACCTTCAAGCCCCGTGAGGCCGCGACACCGACCAGCGAGGCGGTCTGGGCGGGCCCGGCGCTGATGAGGATCGCCTTGACGCCCTCCTTCCGCAGCGCCGAGACCTGGGCGGACAGGTCGGTGTCGGTCGCCTTGATCTTCTGCCCGGCGACCTTGACGCCCGCCTGCTTCGCGGCCCACTCGGAGCCTTCGAGCGCGTTGGCGCCGTAGTCGCCCTCGAAGTAGACGTGGCCGATGGTGTCGCCCTTCGCCACCTTCTTCGTCCGGGTCAGATAGTCGACGGCGGCGATCATGTCGATGTCGTAGGTGGTGCCCAGGACCTGCACGGACTCCTTGTCGAGCAGGGAGGCGGCCCAGGCCTGCGGGAAGGTCAGCACCTTGTCGCGTTCGATGTCGTCGAGCAGCGCGGCCATCACCGGCGAGCCGATGACCTGGGGCAGGGCGACGACGTCGGAGGAGAGGTCGGCGTAGGCGGTGACCGCCTTCTGGACGTCGTAGCCGTGGTCCTTGACGACGATCTCCACGCGCCGGTCGCAGATGCCGCCGTCGGCGTTGACCTCGTCGGCCCACATCTGCTGGGCCTGCACGATGCTCTTGCCGAGGGTCGCGTACGGCCCGGTGAGGTCGGTCAGCGCGCCGAGCCTGATGGTCTTGTCGGTGACGCCGGGGCCGGTCTTGATGCCTCCGGCGCCCTCCCCGGCGTTCTTGGACGAGTCGGCCTTGGAGCTGCATCCGGTGCCGGCGAGCAGCAGGGCGGCGAGGGCCGCGGCCAACAGGGTCCTGGTGCGGGGGGCGGCGGGGTGCGCGGGGTGGTGCGTGGGCTTCACGGGGTCGGCTCCTTGGCTCGTACGGCGGACGCGGGGGACGGGGTGGACACGGTGGCGCCGGAAGCGGGCGCGGGCGCGCCGCGGGTGCGGCGCAGACGGGTGCGCAGGCGGCGGGCCAGGCCGTGCAGTCCGTCGGGGGCGAAGAGGAGGATCAGCACGATCGCGGCGCCGTAGAGGTAGCGGGCGGCCTCGGTGGGGCCGACCGTGCCGTCGGTGGTGCCGGGGGCCGCGACGAGCGGGAGCTGGTCGGCGTAGCGCGTCATCAGCAGGGGCAGCGCCGTGACGAAGACGGCGCCCGCGGTGGCGCCCGCGACCGAGCCGAGCCCGCCGATGACGATCATGGCCAGGTAGTCGATGGACAGGACGAGGCCGAAGTAGTCGGGCACGACCCGGCGGAAGGCCAGGGCGAGGAGCACCCCGGCGAGGCCCGCGTACATCGACGACACCACGAAGGCGGCCGCGCGATGACGGGCGACGTCCACCCCCATCACGGCGGCGGCGGTCTCGCTGTCGCGCAGCGCGACCAGGGCGCGTCCGGGGCGGCCGCGCAGCAGTCCCCGGGCGGTGTACCAGGTGACCGCGAACAGGGCGAGCCCCAGGTACCACAGGCGTTCCTCGGCCCCGAACGGCACACCCAGCACCGTCAGTTCGGAGTCGGCGGAGAAGGAGAAGCCGCCCAGTTCCAGCGGCGGCACCGAACGGCCGTTGAAACCGCCGGTGACGGAGTCCGCGGTGAGCAGGACGTGGTGGCCGAGGAAGACCAGCGCCAGCGTGGCGACGCCCAGGTAGACGCCGCGCACCCGGCCGGCGACGGGGCTGAACAGCCCGCCCGCCGCCCCGGCCAGCAGGACCGCCAGCACGGCGGCCACGGAGGTCGGGAGCCCCGGACCGGGCTCACCGGCCAGCCACACATAGCCGTAGGCGCCGACGGCGAGGAAGAAGGCGTGGCCGAGGGAGAGTTGACCGGCGGTGCCGGACAGCAGGCCGAGGCCCACCGCGCCGACGGCCGCGGCCATCGAGAACAGGCCGATGCGCAGCCAGAACACGTCGAGGTAGAAGGGAAGTGCGCACAGGACGGCGACGGCGGCGAGGGCGCCGCCAAGGCGCAACGCGTGGGCGTGGGAGGGTCGTTCAGACACGGACCGCCGCCTTTCCGCCGAACAGCCCGGTGGGCCGGACGAGCAGCACGAGCACCATCACCGCGTAGGGGGCGACGTCGCCGAACCCCTCACCGAGGACGTGCAGTTCGGACTGGTAGCCGGCGACGAGCGCCTCGGTGAGCCCGATCAGCAGGCTGCCCGCGAGGGCGCCCGGCGGGGACGCCATGCCGCCGAGGATCGCCGCGGGGAACGCCTTCAGGGCGATCTGCCCGGTCGTGCGTTCCAGGCCGGGGGCGGGGAACGCGGCGAGGAAGACGGCCGCGAGGGCGGCGAGCGCGCCGGCCAGGCACCAGGCCAGGGTGCGCACCCGCACCAGCCGTACGCCCATGAGCGAGGCGGCCTCGACGTCCTCGGCGGCGGCCCGCAGCGACAGGCCCCAGGAGGTGTACCGGAAGAGGGCGAAGACGCCGGCGATGACGAGGGCCGAGACGACGATGGCGGCGATCCGGCTGTCCGCCACGGTGACCGGGCCCAGCGCGCTGACGGAGTCGCCCCAGGGGTCGCCGAGCGAGAGCAGGTCGCCGCCGATGCGCCGGGACAGGTCGGTGAGGATGACGATGTCGACGCCGATGGTGACGATGGTCTGGACGTGGGCGGTGTGCGGGTCGGCTCCCCCGCCGGCCTGGAGCAGGAAGCGGTCCATGGCGCCGGCCACGGCCGCGGTGACCAGGACGGACACGGCGAGGGCGGCGGCGAAGCCGAGGTCGTCGTGGAGCACGGCGGTGAGGTAGCCGCCGAGCAGCAGCAGCGAGCCGTGCGCGAAGTTCATGACGCCGGACGCCTTGAAGATGATGACGAACCCGAGGGCGACGAGGGCGTAGACCGCGCCCAGGGCGAGGCCGTTGAAGAGGGTGTCCAGGAAGGTGGTCATGCGGCGTCCTCCTCGTCGGCTCCGGTGCCGAGGTAGGCGCGCAGCACCTCGGGGTCGCCGCGGACCTCGTCGGGGGTTCCGTGGGCGATGACCCGGCCGAAGTCGAGAACGGTGACCTCGTCGGCGAGCCGCATCACCAGGCCCATGTCGTGCTCCACCAGCACCACGGACAGGCCGAGTTCGGCGCGCACGGTGTGCACGACCTCGACGGCGCGGGCGCGTTCGGCCGCGTTCATCCCGGCGACCGGCTCGTCCAGCAGCAGGACGCTCGGTTCCAGGCACAGGGCGCGCGCGAACTCCACGCGTTTGCGGTCGCCGTAGGACAGCAGGGCGACGGGGCTTTCGAAGTGCTCGGCGAGGCCGGTGAGTTCGGCGATCTCGCGGGCCCGTGCGAGGTGCTCGCGCTGTTCGCGGCGGGCGTGGGGCAGGCGCAGCGCGCTGGCCGCGAACCCGGCCCGGGACAGGGCGTGCCGGCCGAGCATCAGGTTGTCGGCGACGGTGCCCTGGGTGGTGACGATGTTCTGGAAGGTGCGGGCCACGCCGAGGGCGGCGATGCGGTGCGGGGCGAGCCGGGTCAGGTCGGCGTCACCGAGGCGTACGGTGCCGGACGCCGGGCGGCACAGTCCCGAGAGGACGTTGAAGCAGGTGGACTTCCCGGCTCCGTTGGGGCCGATGAGCGCGTGGACGGTGCCGGGGGCGACGGTGAAGGACACCGTGTCCAGGGCGGTGAGACCGGCGAAGCGGACGGTCACGTCCGTGACGGCCAGTTCGGGCGGTGCGGTGGTGCGGACGGTCACGCGGCTCCCTGCCCCTCGGTGGTCTTCGTCGCCCCGCCGGTGCCGCCGGCCTCCGGCGTCTCCCCCAGGTACAGCCGGCGTACGGCGTCGGTGCGGGCGAGTTCGTCGGCGGGCCCGGACAGCCGGACCTCGCCGACCTCCAGGACGTGCGCGGTGTCGGCGAGGGACAGGGCCATGCCCGCGTTCTGCTCGACCAGCAGGACGGCGGTGCCCTGCGCGTGGATCTCGCGGACGACCTCGGCGATCCGGTACACCATCTGCGGGGCGAGCCCCAGGGAGGGCTCGTCCAGCAGGAGCAGACGCGGGGCGGCCATCAGGGCGCGGCCGATGGCGAGCATCTGCTGTTCGCCGCCGGAGAGCAGTCCCGCGGCCTGCCGGGTGCGTTCGGCGAGCCGCGGGAAGAGGGCGAAGACCCGGTCGCGGGCCTCGTCGACCTGCGCCGGTCTGCGCCGCCCCAGGCCGAGACCGCCGGTGCGCAGGTTCTCGTCGACGGTGAGCCCGGCGAAGACGCGGCGGCCCTCGGGGACCTGGACGACCCCGGCGCGCACGGCGGCCACCGGGTCGCGTCCGTCGAGTTCCGTCGTTCCGTAGCGGATCCGGCCGGCCGTGACGGCGCCGCGGTGCAGACGCAGGGTGCCGGACACCGCGCGCAGCAGGGTCGTCTTGCCGGCCCCGTTGGCGCCGAGCAGGGCGACGACCGAGCCGTGCGGGACGGTCAGGGACACGGAACGCAGGACGGACACGGCCCGTCCGTAGGTCACGTCGAGGGCGTCGACGCGCAGGGCGGGCTCGTCGTCCGGTGGTGCTTCGGGCATCACGTCTCCTCGGATCCGTGCCGCGGGGCACGGGTGCGTCGGGGGGAGGGGCAGCCCACGACAGCACGTCGGTGACCGGCCGGTACAGGCCCGCGCCCCAGGTCGCTGCGCGGTCCCAACGGGGGTGGCCCGGGGTTGTGCGGGTGCCCACCAGGTCTTCGCGGGCCGGGAGTCCGGACTCGCCGCCGCCCCTACAGGCTCCTGAGGATCTCCGTCCTGCGGTCCCGGTACTCCTGGTCGGTGATCGCGCCGGACGCGCGCAGCTCGTCCAGGGTGGCGAGGCGGGCGGCGACGTGGCCGGCGGAGTCCGGCGCGGGCGGAGGATCGGCGGCGAGGCGGTGGCCCAGCAGGTCGGCGAGGGCCGTGCCCTGGTCCGTGGGCACCTGCCGGAGCTCGGTCCCGCCGCCCGCCGCGACGACGCGCAGCGTGCCCGTGAGCAGGCCGCCGGTCCACTGCACGGAGCTGATCCGTTCGTACGGGAACTCCTCCACGGTCCGCGTCAGCGTGCCGTGGGCGTAGAGGACGAGGCGCCGGTCCGTCATGACGAGGACGCCGGTGCCGCGGCCGTGGGAGCCCGTGGCGAGCATCTCCACGGTCTCGTCCTCACTCAGCACCTCGGGCAGCCGCCGTACCGCGTGCCGCACGCCGAGGGAGGCGACGCGGAAGGCCACGGCGTTGATCCGGGTCCGTACGCCGCCGCGCGGCCAGGGCCGCGGTGCGGGCGGGAGGCGCCCGCACCGGTGTCCCCTGTCAGCCATGGCGCCTCCAGCCGACCGGCCCCCGCCTCCTCACCCGAGTGCACCATCCGGCGCCCGGCCGCGCATCTTCGTACGGCGGCCGGGGCGGGGGCGGCCGGTCAGCCGCGCAGCAGACGCCGGGCCGTCAGGGCGAGGCTGATCTCGACCACGTCGAGCGGGCGGGCCAGGGAGCGGCCGGTGAGCTGTTCGCAGCGGCGCAGCCGGTTCAGGACGGTGTTGCGGTGGCAGTACAGCCGCTCCCCGGCCCGCTGGGCGGAGCCGTCGCAGTCGAACCAGGCCGTCAGGGTGTCCAGCAGGACGTCCCGGTCGGCCGGGTCCAGGCGCAGCAGCGGGCCGAGGACCTGTTCGGTGAGGGTGGCGCCCAGCTCGGGGCAGGAGACCACGAGGGCCTCGGGCAGATGCTCGGTGAGCCGGATCGTGCCGCCGCCGGGCGGGCAGATGCCGAGCGCGAGGTCGGCGAGGCGTCGGGCGTCGCCGACGGCGGCCAGGCCGTTCACGGTGCCGCCGATGCCGACGCGCCGCCCGGGCACGCCGTCGGCGGTCAGGCCCAGCGCCTCGACGGGGTCGCGGCCGTCCGCGTCGTCGCCGTCGTTCCCCTCGTCGCCGACCAGGACGATGCCGTGGTCCACTTCCCCTCCTGAGTGCCAGTACACGCTCGCACCGGGTGGTACGGCGGTGGCGCGGACGCCCGCCGGCAGTTGGGGCCGGCCGCCCGCGACCGCGACGACGACGTAGCGGCCCTGCTCCGGCAGGCGCAGGCCCTCGGCGGTCTCCGGCAGGTCGGCGATGCGGCTCGTGCCGTCGAGGAGGGCGGCCGCGAGGAGCCGTACCCGGTTCTCGCGCCGCCAGGCGAGCTGCCGTTCGGTCTGCCGGTATGCCTCGGCGACGATGCCGCTGTGCTCGTCGACGAAGTCCCACACGTCGGTGGCGACGTGCACGAGGAGCCGAACGTCCTCGGGCGCCGAGCGGGAGGTCTCCTCCACCAGCCGCTGCCAGACCAGGGAGCCGCCGAGCCGGAACGCGTGCAGCAGGGCGTCCAGCGGCAGCCCCTGCTCGGCTCGGGCGACCCCGATCCGCCAGGTGCAGCGGTGCGCGGCGTCCCGGGTGCCGCGCGGGTCGAGCAGCGAGGTCACGCTGTGCCGCAGGGAGCGGTGGGCCTCCTCCCAGGTGGCGCCGTGGTCGTGCGCCAGGGCGGTGCGGTACGCGGGTTCCTGCTCGCCGAGGGCGGTCAGGAGCCGGTCGGTGAGCGCCGGGAGGTCGTCGAGCAGGACGCGGGCCGCCCGGTGCAGGACGCGCAGCGCGTCGGCGTCGATCAGCGACCGCAGGCGCGGGGCCCGCCGGCGCGGGACGGGCACCGGCCCGGTGCGGATCGTGGCGCGTGTGCGTACGGCAGGATGCATCGCGGTCCTCCCCCAGCCTCGGCTTCCCGGCAGGGCTCCGGCGCCAGGCCGGCTCAGCGGTGTCCGGCGGGGTGCGCTGCCCGTGGGCGGTCGCCACCCGAATCGTCCTGCACCGAAGGATGGCATACCGTCCGGTCGGTCCCTAGGGGTGTGCAGCCGTATTCTTCGGCCGGGGTGGGGCGCGGCCGGCCTCACCGGCCCCCGTCCGGGCGCGGCTCACCGGTCCTCCTGGCCGACCATGAGCGCCAGTTCGATGCGGGAGCGGACGCCGAGCGCGGCGAAGACGTTGCGCAGGTGGTAGTCGACGGTGCGGGTGCTGACGGCGAGGCGCTGGGCCACCTCGCGGTTGGTGGCGCCCTCGGCCACGTACCGGGCGACGCGCAGCTGCTGCGGGGTGAGCCGGGCCAGGCCGGCGGCCTGCTCGGTCCTGGACGCGGCGCCGTTGGCGCGCAGTTCGGCGCGGGTCTGGTCGGCCCAGGCGGCGGCGCCGCAGCGCTCGAACCCGACCAGGGCGGCCCCGAGACGGCCGCGGGCCTCGCGCAGACGCCGGCGCCGGCGCAGCCAGCGGCCGTACAGCAGCTCGGTGCGGGCGCGCTCGAAGTCGCCGCCCGCCTCGTCGTGCAGGGCGAGTGCCCGCAGGTAGAGGGCGTCGGCCCGGTCGCCGGACGCGAGCAGGGCCCGGCAGCGGGCGAGCTGTGCCGGGGCGTGGGGGTCGGCGCCGAAGGCCGCCCACAGCGCGAGGTCGCCGACGACCGTCCGCGCGTCCTCGGGGTGCCCGGCGAGCACCGCGGCCTCCACGAAACACGGCACGGCGAGCATCCACACGGCGAAGTGCCCGCGCCGGGCGCCCTGTCCGACGAGCGGGCCGAGCCGGTCGGCGGCGTCCAGAGGGCGGCCCCGGGCCAGATCGGCGCGTGCCACGGCCCATTCGGCGAGGGTGGCCGCCTGCGCCAGGCCGTGCCGGCGGGCGACGGCGAGGGCGGTCGCCGCGTATCCCTCGACCGCGCCCGTGTCCCCTTCGATCGAGGCGGCCAGGGCGAGCATGGCGTGGTGGCTGGCCGCGGTGTTGCGGTGCCCGGCCGCCAGCGCGGCCCGTACGCCCTCCTCGGCGTGGGCGCGGGCCTGCGCGTGCCGGCCGGCCCGCAGTTCGCCGTAGGCGAGGTACTCCAGGGCGCGCGCCTCCGACGCGGCGCAGTCCGCGTTGCGGGCCGCGGCCAGCGCGCGGGCGCCGGCGGCGCGGGCCTCCCGCAGGTCCCCGAGGAGCAGGGCCGCGGACGCCGCCCGCAGCAGGCGTTCGGGCCGGTCGTCGGTGCGGGCACGGTCCAGCACCCGGCGCAGCGGGCCGACGGCGTGCTCGGGGCGCCGGGCCAGCAGCGCGCGCATGCCGTCGCGGTGGTCCTGGAGGAAGGCGTCCCGGGCCCACCCCGGTCCGGAGGGGGCGTCCGCCGCGTCCTCGCCGTCGAGCGCGCCCAGGCAGGCCGCGATGTCGCCCGCCGCCCAGGCGGCCTCGGCCGCGGACATCCGGGCGGCCTCGGCCAGTTCGGGGGCGTCGGCGGCGAGCAGGGACGCGGCCAGCAGCAGGCTCTCCCGGGCGTCGTCCACCGGCCCGTCGGACAACTGACGTCTGCCCCGGGCGAGTTCGAGGCGCCCTCGGTCGACCACGACCGACCCGGCGCCCTCCTCGCGGGTCCGGCCCCGCTCGGGGGGAGCCGTCCGCGTGCTGCTCCTGTCTGTGGTCATTCCCGTGATGTTACGGGCGCGTAAAGCGACGCGGAAGGCCCGCGTCCGTGCGGGGAGGAGGCCGAACAGGCGGCGCCACCTGCGGGTTGACGAGGGAGGAGGGGCGGCGGGACTGTGCCGGCGCCCAGCCGTGCGCGCCGGGGACCGTGCCCGGGCACAACGGGGCGGTGGACGCCGTACGCGCGTCCACCGCCCGCCTGGTGCGGAACCTCAGGAGGTGTGGGGGCAGTTGCCCCGGTACTCCTCGATGGTCAGACTGGGCCGGGGCAGCGGGCACAGGAACTGCTCGTAGCGGGTGTCGTTGTCGATGAACCGCTTGAGCCAGGAGATGCTGTACTTCGCGATCGTCGTGTTCGACGTGTTGGGCGTGAAGTGGGTCGCCCCGTTCAGCTCCAGGTACGCCCGGTCGAGGCTCGAGGACAGGCCGTTGTAGAACGGCTCGGCGTGGGTGGCGACCGGGGCGACGGTGTCGCCGTCGGCGCCGAAGATGAGGGTCGGCGTGGTGAGTTCGGGCCACGTCTTGTCGAGGTTCCACGGGGTCAGCGGGATCGCCGCCTGGAGCGACGGACGGGTCTTGGCGGCCTCCAGACTGCCGCCGCCGCCCATGGAGTGGCCCATGACGCCGAGGCGGCTCGCGTCGATCCGCCCGCGCACCGAACTGCGTTCGGTCAGGTAGTCCAGTGCGGCCAGGAGCTGGCGGCCCCGCGAGTCGGGCTGGTCGACCGTGGTGAGCGTGTCGATGGTGAACACCACGAAGCCCTGCGAGGCCAGCCGCGGCCCCAGCCAGGCGATCGACGACTCGTACGCGGTGAAGCCCGGGGAGACGGCCACGGCGCCGAAGGTGCCGTCGCTGGTCGACGTCGGGTAGTAGATGGTGCCGCCGCCGAATCCGGTGACCGCGAGCGAGGAGACGGAGGTCTGCGACACGGCGTAGGGGCCGCGCAGGGCCTCGATGCTGGAGGTGGTCGGCGCCGGGCCGCGCTCGTACGGGTTGTCGGCGGCGTGGGCGCCCGGACCGCCGAGGGTCCCGAGTCCGACGAGCGCGGCGAGGGCCGCGGCGGCGCCGGCCAGGCGTCCGGTCCGGCGCCTCGCGGGGGCGGTGCTGTGGGGATGCAGTCGCACGGGTCGTCCTCTCTGTCGTGGCGGGTGGCCGGCACCACGGGCACGCGGGCCATGGGGAGTCGGCCGCGCGCCCGCGGCGGGGCCCGCCGTGGGTGGCCGTGTCACTGTCGGGGACCGCGCGGCCCGTGCGGACCGGCAATGTCACCGGTCTCGTGGCGCACACGACCCGCCGTGCGCCGTTCCGCTGCGCGGCGGCCGGGGAACGGCCAAGCTGGGGCGTGGAACCTCCGGCCACGGAAGCAGGGAGCCACCCCATGTCACTCGCCCGTGTGCACGACTTCTCGGTCTCGCTCGACGGCTTCGCCACGGGCGAGGGCCTCAGCCGCGAGGCGCCCTTCGGTCACGCGGGGGAACGGCTGCACGAGTGGATGTTCGCCACCCGCTGGTGGCGCGGGAGAACCGGTGAGAAGGGCGGGACCGGGGGCGCCGACGACGCGTTCGTCCGGCAGTTCGAACCCGGGATCGGCGCCGAGATCATGGGCGCCGGCAAGTACGGCTATCCGGGCTGGCACGAGGACCCGGACTGGAAGGGGTGGTGGGGGCCCAATCCGCCGTTCCACACCCCGACGTTCGTCCTGACCCGGCACACCCGGCCGCCGATCGCCATGGAGGGCGGCACCACGTTCCACTTCCTCGACACCTCCCCGGCCGCCGCGCTGGAGACGGCACGGGAGGCCGCGGGCGGCCAGGACGTGCGGATCGGCGGGGGCCCCACCGTGGTCCGGGACTTCCTCGCCGCCCGGCTGATCGACCATCTGCACGTGGTGGTCGTGCCGATCGTGCTGGGCCGGGGCGTCCGCCTCTGGGACGGCCTCGAGGGCCTGGAGAAGGACTACGCCGTCGACACCGTCACGACGTCGAGCGGCGTCACGCATCTCACGTTCGACCGGACCAGCTGACGTTCGACCGACCGACGGGCGTTCGACCGGACCGGCCGCAGGTCCACCGGCCGCAGTCCCCTTCTGGCCCACGATCCCCTCCCGGCACCCGTGTTCCCGCCGGTCACGCCCCGGACGGCCCCCGGTGGAAGCGCCGCGTGTGCGGTGGCCCCGCCGGGGCATCCGCATGTCCGGGAGGTCTACATGAACACGAGTGCGATGGCGTCGACCGGACGGCTGCGGGCCCGGCGGGCCGCGCGGGGTTCGGTCACGCGGGGGGCGGCACGAGCGGGGCTGGCCGCGCGAGGGGTGATCTATCTGCTGGTCGGGGCGCTGGCCCTGCAGGTCGCGTTCGGCGACACCGGCCGGCAGGCCGACCGCGGAGGTGCCCTGGCCGAGCTGTCGCAGCGGCCGTTCGGCGCGGTCCTGCTGTGGGCGCTGGGCATCGGGCTGGTCGGGATGGCGCTGTGGCGGCTGAGCGAGGCCGTCTTCGGCTCCCTCGGCGAGGACGGGCGCAGCCCGCGCAAGCGGCTGCTGGCCGCGGCCCGCTGCGGGTTCTACGTCTTCGTCGCCTACTCCGTGCTGTACTTCGCCGCCACCCGGCACCAGAGCGGCGGCGGGTCGAGCGACAAGCAGTCGCGGGACGTCACGGCCCGGGCGCTGGAGCTGCCCGGCGGTCAGTGGCTGGTCGCCGCGGCCGGGATCGGCGTCGTGGTCGCCGGTGGCTGGATCGGGGTGCGGGCGGTGCTGCGCAAGTACCACGACAAGCTCCAGCTGGGCCGGATGAGCCGCCGCACCCGGCGGCTGGTCGACATCACCGGCGTGGGAGGCGGGGCGGCCCGCGGCCTGGTGTTCGCCGTGGCCGGCGTCTTCGCGGTCCGTGCGGCCGTCGAGTACGAGCCGGACCGGGCGAAGGGCCTGGACGACACGCTGCGGAGCCTCGCCGACACGCCGCTCGGGCCCTGGCTGCTGGTGTGCGTGGCGGCGGGGCTGGTGCTGTTCGGGTTGTTCTCCTTCGCACTCGCCCGCTGGCGTCGTGTGTGAGCCGCGCCGCGCGGGAAACACGGGGCGAATGAGCGAATTCGAGATTCCGCAAGGCGACGGCCGGCCCGTGGACGTGTACCTGGACCTCCTGCGCATTCGGATGGACACGGAGGACTACCGCCTCCTGCGACGCCTGGTGGAGCCCGTGCTCCAGGCGATCGAGGAGGAGCGCCTGTCCAGCCTCGACCTCGCGCTCGACTCCGGGGCCGACGACCTGCCCCAAGAGGTCCGTGAGGAGGCCGCCCTCGTGATCGCCACCGCGGTCACCGGCCGCATGGACAACGAGGTGGTCGAGATCGACGTCGACGAGACCGGTCCGGTTCGCATCGTCACCGACGCCATGACCGCTTCCGACCCGATCCGCCTCGGCGAGATCGCCGACTACATCAAGGAACGGCACAAGGAGACGGAGGAGCTGCGCGGCATCGCCGAGGTCAGCGGGCTCTCCACCGACTTCTGAACCGGAGCGACCACCGCGGGGTGCCCCCGGAGCCACGGCTCCCCGGGCACCCTTTCGGCATGCCCGCTCAGGACGCCGGCCCCTAGGGGATGTCTTGTCGATCAGGCCGGATCAGCGAGCGGCGTCCGGCGCCGTGCATCGCAAGGCGGAGGAGGGAGTCGATGCGGTGCGGTGGGGGTGCCCCCGCGGGAGCTCGTTCGAGCGTGGGGGAGACCGACGACAACGCGGCGAGGCGCGGTGCCAGACGCCGGGAGCCCGGTCTGATCGACAAGACACCCCCTAGGGGGAGGTGCGGCGGGCGGAGGCGGCGAGGCGGTCGGCGAGCGCCGTGACGAGGTCGCGCAGGGCGGCGGGGCGCTCGACGACGAAGGGCCGGTCGAGGGCGGCGAGCACGGGAGGCAGCCACTCCAGCCGCTCGGCCCGCAGCTCCACCCGCAGCCACGGCCCGTCGGTCGCGTCCTGGCCCTCCGTGCCGCCAGGGTCCTCCAGCACGGCGACACTGGCCGGCAGGTGCGCGCGGATCTCGCCCGCCGTCGCCTGGATCCGCAGGGTCACCTCGTGCCGGTATCCGGCCGTGGCGAACCCCGACACGACGCGCTCCGCCGGACCAGGTCCCTCCTGGGGCGGGAACGAGCCGGGCAGGGCCCGCGCGTCCGCGATGCGATCGAGCCGGAGCGTACGGTCCTCGTCGATCCCGGTGTCCCGGCCGGTGACGTACCACCGGCCCGCGTGCGCGACGATCCCGTACGCGTGCAGGGTGCGGTCGCTGCGGCGCCCCTCGCGGTCGGTGTACCGGACGGCGACGGGACGGCGGTGGCGCACGGCGTCGGCGAGGGTGAGCAGCACACCGGCGTCCGGGGTGTCGTGCTCCTCGGGTCCTTCGGGTCCTTCGGTGAAGGCGAGGGATTCCAGGAGGCTGTCGAGCCGGCGGGCGAGGTGCCGGGGCAGCACGCGCCGGATCTTCGCCGACGCCGTCTCGGCGGCGGTGTCCTGGGGTCCGGTCAGCCCCGCCCGGCGCCCGGCGACCAGGCCGAGCAGCACGGCGAGCGCCTCCTCGTCGCCGAGCATGAGCGGGGGAAGCCGGTAGCCGGGGCCGAGCCGGTAGCCGCCGTAGCGCCCGCGCACCGACTCGACGGGGACGTCCAGCTCGATCAGCCGGTCCACGTACCGCCGCACGGTGCGCCCGTCGACGCCGAGTCTTCCGGCCAGCTCGGCCACCGTGCGGGTGCCGCCGGACTGCAGCAGCTCCAGGAGGGTCAGTACACGGGCGGTGGGTCGGGGCATACGCCGGAATCTACCGCGTATACAGGACCGATTCTGTCCTGTATCTCTCCTAGCCTCGGCCGTGCAAGCCGTTTGGCACGACCTGGGAGAGCCCCATGCAGTTCGTCTCCGTCCGCATGATCACCGCCGACGTGGCACGCCTCGTCGCGTTCTACGAGCACGTCCTGGGGGTGGCCGCGAGCTGGGCCACCGAGGAGTTCGCCGAGCTCAGGACGCCGGGGGCGACGCTCGCGATCGCCGGCACCGGCACGGTCCCGCTGTTCGCCCCGGGGTCCGCGCGCCCGGCGGACAACCACAGCGTGATCATCGAGTTCCTCGTCGACGACGTGGACCGCGTGCACGAGAACCTGACGGGCGTCGTACACGACGTGGTCAGCGGGCCCACCACGATGCCGTGGGGCAACCGCTCCCTGCTGTTCCGCGACCCCGACGGCACGCTCGTGAACCTCTTCACCCCGGTCACCCCGGCGGCCAGGGAGAAGTTCGGGCGGGGCTGATCCCGGTCGGCCGGCGCGGTCGCCTTTCGGCCACGGGTCCGCGCCCGAAGATCGACTCCCACTATCCTTCCGCTGCCCGCCATCGACGGCCGGCGCAGGACGGACGGGGGACGACATGACATACCGGCGTGCGGCGATACCGGCACTGACCGGGGCCGTACTGATCACCTTGCTGCTGTGGTGGGCCGGGGCGAGCGCCCACGCCCTCCAGCTCCAGGGCGCCACCCGCGCGCTCGGCATCGAGTCCGTCCTGGAGCTGCGGCGCTGGCTGGCACCCTGGGCCTACGACCCATCGGTGCTGACCTCCGCCGGTGACGGCACGGGGGTGAGCGGGACCCCGGGGTACTCCGATCTGCGGCGCACCGGGATGCAGATCCGGTTCGTGGCGCTCTTCGTCCTCTACGGGGCGGGCGCGCTGCTCCTGCTGCGCAGGATGCCGCCCTCGCACGGGCGGACGCCCGGCACCCTGCTCGCGCTGTGGGCGTGGGGGCCGGTGGCCGGGACGCTGGCGGTCGCCGTCTCCACCCCGTGGCTGATCGCCTCGGGCGGGCGGGGCAGCTACCGGTTCCTGCCGCAGCTGGCCGCCGGGATCGAGTCCAGCGGACCGGTGGCGGTGCTCGTGGCCCTGCTGACCGCCGGGCTCACGGTGCTGGTGGGGCGAGCGGTCGCCAG
Source organism: Streptomyces sp. NPDC059852 (assembly GCF_042731455.1). Classification (NCBI taxonomy): domain Bacteria; kingdom Bacillati; phylum Actinomycetota; class Actinomycetes; order Kitasatosporales; family Streptomycetaceae; genus Streptomyces; species Streptomyces sp. NPDC059852. The sequence continues at coordinate 71,416 of NZ_JBHWJK010000020.1, forward strand.
GGACGGGGAGACGCCGCCCCGGTCCGCGGTGCCGGCCCGCCCCGCCCGCCTGGCCGCGTCCCTCGGCACCGCCGTGGTCGCCGTGTCCCTGCTGATCCTGTCCTACGACCGGGTGGCGGCCCGGATCCACACCGTGTTCGGCGGCTCGGGACGGTTGTCCGAGCCCGGCGATCTGCTGCGTCAGTGGCTGATCCTGGGCGGCTGGACGGGCCCGGGGACGACGGGGTTCGGCGACTGGCTGGTGTACCGCCTCGTCGACGTGCTGATGCTGGCGGTGGCGTGGTGGGCCCTGCGGCTGCTGCCGGGCCTGCTGACACGGGTCACCTTTCCCGCGATGGCGGTCGGCGGGGTTTGCGCGACGGTGCTCGCGCTGCTGACGGGCCAGGTGCTGCGCATCCCGCTCGACGACACGCTGGACGTCTGGGGCCCGACCCACTTCCTGGCCACTCTCGGCGCCCACGTCCCGGCCGCGCTCACCTTCGGCACCCTGGCCGGCACGGCGGCCTGCGCGACCCTCCGCCTGACGAGCGAGCACACCACACCGGCTCCGCAGCCGGTACCGGCCGCCTGACGCGCACCGGGCGCCTGGAGGCCTCGCTCAGCCTCCCCCGGCCGTCGCCGTCCGGTCGGCCTGGCCGCCCGCGCCCAGAAGGCCGGTCTGGTCGAAGGGGATCTCCGCCTCCAGCCGCGGCATGGCACGGCGGGCCACGCGCAGGACGACCGGGGGCATCGCCGCGCGCACCGGCTGGGTCAGTCGCAGCCACGCCGGGGCGTAGACGGCCGTACGGCGGCGTTCGAGGCCGCTCACCAGGCGGGCGGCGACCTGGTCCACCGGGTACACCCGGCGTGCGGGCGGCGGCATGTGGCCGCGCAGTTCGCGCAGGACGGCGTACCGGTCCGCGTCGCGGATCATGTCGGTGTCGGTCCAGTTGAGGTAGGCGACGCCCACGCCGACCCCGCGGTGCGCCACCTCTGCGCGCAGGGCGTGCGCGAAGGCCTCGACACCCGCCTTGGAGGCGCAGTAGGCGCTCATCAGGGGCGCGGCGCCGATCGCGGCGAGCGAGGCGACCTGGAGGAGGAACCCCCGGGTGTCGAACAGGTCCGGCAGGAAGGCGCGTGCCGTGTGGGCGCTGCCGGTGAGGTTGACCTCGACGACCCGGGCCCAGTCGGCGGGGTCGGAGGACGGGAAGGGCCCGCCCTCGGCGATCCCGGCGTTGGCCACCAGGGCGGACACGGGGCCGAGGCCGGCCCGTACGCGTGCGGCGGCGTCCGCGAGGGCGTCGGGGTCGGTGATGTCGGCCTCGACGGCCAGCGCCGGTCCGGGCAGCTCCTCGGCCAGCGCCTCCAGCTCGGGTTTCTCGTGGCCCAGCAGGGCCAGGCGGGCGCCGCGTCCGGCGATGCGCCGGGCCATGGCGGCGCCCAGGCCGCGGGCGGCTCCGGTGACGACGACCGTCCGGTCGGCGAGCGGGCTGCTGCGCACGGGCGGTCCCTCCTCTCGGTCGCGACGACAGGGCGTTGCCCTGGTGGCGGCCGCCGTCAGGTCTCCTCGGTCGGCGGCAGCGGCGTGTGGTGGGGGTGGCCGGGGGTCCGGCGCTCCTCCTTCATCTCCGCCTCGAACAGGTGGTCCGTGCCGTCGGCCAGCTCCTGCAGCGCGCCGGCCTCCAGCCGCTGGAACGGCCGGTAGTAGGTGGCGTTGTAGGCCTCGACGATCTGGAACGTCCAGTGCCCGGGGATGACGTTGCGGCCGAGGATCTCCTCGCGGACCCTCTCGGCCCACTCGGGATGGCCGGCCTCGCGCAGCAGCTCGACGGCGCGGTCGAGCTGCAGGTCGGCGGTCCCGGTCAGCTGGTGGAAGTCGTAGAGGCGGCCGCGGGCCCGCTCGGTGGTCTCCAGGGCCTTGGAGAGCGCCCCGAGGGCCTCGACGGTCTTGTCGTCGACTCCGGCGGGGCGGGGCCGGATGCGGTCGCGGGTGGTGGGGGCGTCGTCGTGCGCGGTCATCGGTCTCCTCGACGGCGTCGTGTGGTCGGCGGTGGGTGCGGGGTGGGGTGGGGTCATCGTCGCGTGCCGGTGCGGTCGCGGCCGCTCAGGTAGCGCTGGGCGCGGGCCAGTCCGGGCGGCCGGTTGCGATGCAGGGCGGCGCGTGCGGCGTTCGCGCCGGGCGCGCCGTGCACTCCGCCGCCCGGGTGCGCCCCGGAGGAGGCCAGGAAGAGTCCGGGGACGGGGGTCTCCGGGCGCCCGGTCCCGGGCAGGGGCCGGAAGAAGAGCTGCTGGTGCATGGCGGTGGTGCCGCCGTTGATGGCGCCGCCCATCAGGTTTCCGTTCAGGGCCTGCAGGGTCGGGGGCGCGAGGACGCGGCGGGCGCGGATCAGCCGGCGGAAGCCGGGCGCGAAGCGTTCCACCTGGCGTTCCATCCGGTCGGCCATGAGCTCCTGGTCCTTGGCGTTCCAGATGCCGGTGATGTTCTCGTCGCCGGCGTCGGCGCGGATGTCGTGGGGCACGTGGGTGTACGCCCAGGCGGACTCGGTGCCCTCCGGGGACCGGGAGGCGTCGGAGGTGGTCATCTGGCCGAAGAGCAGGAACGGCCGGTCCGGGACCTGGCGCATGGCGATCTGCGCGGCGAAGCGGGTGAGCTCGTCCACGCCGTCGGCCAGGTGCACGGTGCCGGCGCGGGCCGCCTGCTCGGCCTGCCAGGGCACCGGCCCGTCGAGCGCCCAGTCCACCTTGAAGGTGGCGAAGTCCCACTGGAAGCGCCGCAGGTCGTCCAGCACCTGCGGGGGCAGATGCTCGGGTTCGACGAGGTCGCCGTAGAGGGCGGGAACGGACAGGTCGGCCAGGACGGCCCGGCGGGCCGCCACGGTGTCGCCGGTCGCGGTCCGTACGCCGACGGCGCGTCCGCCGCGGACGACGACCCGCTCCACACGCTGCCCGCAGCGCACCTCGCCGCCGAGTGAGCGCAGCCGTCGCACGAGGGCGTCGGTCAGCGCGCCGGACCCGCCGGCCGGCACGGGGAAGCCGTACGTCTGCCCCAGCATCGTCATCAGCCAGCCGAAGCCGCCGCTGCCCGCCGACTCCGGGGCGAGGTCGGCGTGCAGGGCGTTGCCGGCGAGCAGCAGCCGGCCGCCCTGGCCGCGGAACTCCTCCTCACCGAGGCGACGCACCGGCAGGACCAGGCTGCGGGCCATGCGCAGTCCGCCCGCGGCCCGCAGGCGCAGGGCGAGCCGCGCTCCCGCGCGCACGGGCGGGAACGGGGTGAACAGGGTGTCCAGCAGGTCGGCCCGCAGCCGCTCCCAGATGTCGTGCAGGCGCCGCCAGGCGTCCCCGTCGCCCGGTGCGAACGCCTCCAGGGAGGCGGCCGTGACGTCGACGTCGCGGTCCAGCAGGGCGCAGCTGCCGTCCGTGAGGGGGTGGGCGACGACACTGGGCGCGTGGCTCCAGCGCAGTCCGTGGTTCTCCAGGTGCAGCCCGGCCACCACCGGCGACGCGGCGGCGAGCGGGTAGAACGAGCTGAAGAGGTCGTTGACGAAGTCGGGGTCCACCCCCCGGTCGTGGCGGACGGCGCCGCCGGGTTCCGGCTGTTCCTCCAGCACCTCCACCTGCCATCCGGCGTCGGCGAGGACGTTGGCGGCGACCAGCCCGTTGGGGCCGGCGCCGATCACCACGGCGTCAGGCATGCCCGGCTCCGTACGCCTCCGCCGGGCCGACGGTGTCCTGCCGGTCCGGCCGCTCGTCCGGGGCCGCCTCGCCCTCGCAGATCCGCGCGAGGCGGGCCAGCATGGTGCGGTGCCGGAGCTGGATCAGCGCCTCGAAGCCGGCGTTGTGCAGCATGCCGCCGGCTCCCTGGAGGGGGTGCTCGTCCACGATGACCAGGGTCTTCTCACCCCACGGGCGGACCTCGATCGAGATGCGGGCCGTGCCCAGCGGGCCCGCCTTGGCCTCCAGCTCCAGCAGGCGGCCCTCCTCGTACCGGCGGACGACCGTCTCGTTGGCCAGGCGGGCCGGGCCGATCCTGATCTCGTAGCGGATCGCCGCGCCCTCCTGCGGCCACGTTCCGCGGACGGGTTCGGACTGTGCGGTGCCCACGACCCACTCCGCGTACCGGCTGCCGTCCTCGAGGACGTCCCAGACGGCACTGGGCCCGACGTGTATCAGACGATGGCGTACGGCCACGGAGACCTCCCAGATCCCAGGACCGCGTCGGCGGCCCACTCCGCCGCCCCGGGTTCCCGCACTCCGGAGGTCCAACCGGCGCCGTATGCTGCCCGCGCAGACGAGGGCGTTCTCTACGGGAGGCCGTGATGACGGAGGCGGCGGGGACCGGTACGACGGTGGCCGAGGTGAGGGCGGAGCTGGCCGCGCTGGAGGACCCCAGGGCGCGCGCGGTGAACGAGCGGCACGGCGACGACCACGGCGTGAACCTGGGCAAGCTGCGCGCGATCGCCAAGCGGCTCAAGACACAGCACGACCTCGCTCGGGACCTCTGGGCGACGGGGGACTCGGCGGCGCGGCTGCTGGCCCTGCTGATCTGCCGTCCGAAGGCGTTCGGACGGGCCGAGCTGGACGGCATGCTGCGGGAGGCTCGCACGCCCAAGGTGCACGACTGGCTCGTGACCTATGTGGTGCGCAGGAGCCCGTACGCCGAGGAGCTGCGCGTCGCCTGGTCCGCCGACCCGGACCCCGTGGTCGCGAGCGCCGGTTGGGCGCTGACCACCGAGCGGGTGGCGAAGCGGCCGGACGGCCTGGACCTGCCGGGGCTGCTCGACACGATCGAGGCGGAGATGAAGGGCGCCCCGCCGCGTCTGCAGTGGGCGATGAACCACTGCCTGGCGCAGATCGGCATCGAGCACCCCGACCACCGGGCGCGGGCGATCGCCGTCGGGGAGCGGCTGGAGGTCCTGAAGGACTATCCGACGCCCCCCGGCTGCACGTCGCCGTTCGCCCCGGTGTGGATCGACGAGATGGTGCGCCGGCGCGCGCAGGCAGAGCCGCCGCCTCCGGCGTGATCTTCCGCACAGGGGACGGGAGTGGACCGGCCCGGGCGTCAGGGGTGATCGTGAACGGCATGACCGGCCACCGCCCGCCGCAGACGCCCCGCTCCGGCTCCGCCGCGCCCGCCGCGGCGGGCCGCGACGCCGAGGTGCGGGAGGTCCGCCGCTTCTGGGAGGAGCTCGGGCTGCCCGGTCTGATCGACGTCCACACGCACTTCATGCCGGAGCGCGTGCTGCACAAGGTGTGGGCGTACTTCGACGCGCTGGGGCCGCTCACCGGTGGCGTCGAGTGGCCGATCACCTACCGGGCCGGGGAGAGCGAACGCGCGGGCGTGCTGCGGGACTTCGGGGTGCGGGCCTTCACCGCGATGCTGTACCCGCACAAGCCCGGCATGGCCCGCTGGCTGAACGGCTGGGCCGTCGACTTCGCCCGCCGCACCCCCGACTGCCTCCACACCGCGACCCTGTTCCCCGAGCCCGGCGTGGAGACGTACGTGCGGGAGGCCGTCGAGGCGGGCGCCCGTGTGTTCAAGGCGCATGTCCAGGTGGGGGCGTACGACCCGGCGGACGAACTGCTGGACGCGGCATGGGGACTGCTCGCGGAGGCCGCCGTCCCCGTCGTGGTCCACTGCGGTTCGGGTCCCGCGCCCGGCAGGCACACCGGGCCCGGCCCGATCGGGCGGGTGCTCGCCCGTCATCCCCGACTGCGGCTGATCGTCGCCCATCTGGGCATGCCGGAGTACGAGGACTTCCTCGCTCTCGCCGAGCGGTACCCGCAGGTGCGCCTGGACACCACGATGGCGTTCACCGACTTCACCGAGGACCTGATGCCGTTCCCGCGCCGGGCGCTCCCCCGCCTCGCCGCGCTCGGCGACCGGGTGCTGCTCGGCTCCGACTTCCCCAACATCCCCTACCCGTACGCGCATCAGCTCCGGGTGCTGGAACGGCTGGGGCTCGGGGAGGACTGGCTGCGGGCCGTGTGCCACGACAACGCCGCGAAGCTGTTCGACCTCCCCTGAGTCGGGGGGCTGTTCCGCGTCCGGTGAGCCGTACGGGCGGTGGACGCCCCGGGTCGTGCCTGCCGCGGTTCGTCGCGGGTGACTGGTGGGGACACGCCCCCGTGTGGTTACCTGGCTCCATGACCGTGCTCGTGACCCGCCGCCACGTCGACTACGTGCGTGTCACCACCACGGCCTGTTCCGTCGTGAGCTGACCTCGTCCTCCGACGTTCGAACCCCTTTCCCACAGCGCCACGCCGATCGCCGACCCCTGCCCGGCCCCGGGCGCGGTCGTGCCGGCCCGCGGTCTCCTCACCTTCCCCTTCCTCCGTTCCAGGCACCGCCACACCCGCACCCAGGGAGAGCCATGAGCCAGACGCACGCCATCGGGCACGAGGGGTTCCTCATCCAGACGGACCAAGTCACCGGCCTCGTCCGCGCGTTGCTGCCCGACGCCCCCGCCCTCCCGCACACCGCCACCCTTCCGGCCCCGTCACCACTCCCCCAGGAGCACGCATGACCGCCCAGGACACCCTGACCGACCTCGCCGCCTTCACCTCCGCGTGGGAGGAGTGGCACCGGAACAAGGACGCCTCGCTCGCCCGGGAGCACGGCTTCCTCGCCATCACCGGGCTGCACTGGCTGGACACCGAGCCTCGGCGCTTCCCCGACGCGCCGGGCGCCTGGTGGACGGACGGCGACGGGGTGGGCGTCGAACTCGCCGACGGGGAGGAACTCGTCGTCGACGGCACGCCCGTGCGCGGACGGCACGGCTTCGGCGTGATCCCGGAGCGCGGCGGCGTCGAGGCCGTGTGGGGCGACGCCGTGATCGAGGTCGCCAAGCGCGGCGGACAGGACCTGATCCGGCCCCGGCACCCGGAGAACCCGCTGCGCACGCGCTTCACCGGGACACCGGCGTACGCGCCCCATCCGCGCTGGGTGGTCACCGGAACGTACACGCCGTTCGCGGAGCCCCGGCCGACCACGGTGGGCGCGGCCGTCGAAGGGCTCCAGCACGTGTACGACGCGCCGGGCGAGATCAGCTTCCGACTCGACGGCACGCCGCTGCGCCTGACCGCGTTCAACGGCCACACACCGGGCAGCCTCCAGGTGCTGTTCACCGACGCGACGTCCGGGGTCACCACGTACGCCGCCAACCGCTCCCTGGGCATCGACGCGCCGGCCGCCGACGGCACGGTGACCCTCGACTTCAACCGCGCCACCAATCTGCCGTGCGCCTACACCGATCTGGCGACCTGCCCGTTGCCGCCCGCCGAGAACCGGCTGCCGGTGCCGGTCGAGGCGGGCGAGCAGATCCCGTACGAGCGGACGAAGCCGATCGCGGAGTGACCCGGCCGGTCCGGCGCGTGCTCGTCGTGCGCGCCGGGCCGGCGCACGTCCGCTCAGCCCAGGCCGCGCACCACGTAGAGGCCCCCGACGCCGGCGGCCAGGGCGCCGAGGAGCAGCCGCAGCGCCCGCTCCGGCAGCCGGGGCTGGAGGTGGGCGCCGAGGTAGCCGCCCATCAGCCCGCCGACACCGCAGGCCAGGCCGAGGGACCAGTCGGGGGCGACATCGCCCGAGCCGGTCAGCGCCAGCACGGCGAAGGCCGCGGCGCCGACCACCGAGGTGGCGAACGTGGACGCGAGGGCGGCCGGGGCGACCACGGCGACCCGCATGCCGCGCCCCACGAGGATCGGTCCGAGCAGGGAGCCGCCGCCGATGCCGTAGACCCCGCCGACGATGCCGACCGCCAGGGCCAGCGCGACGACGGCGCGCGGCGACGGCTCCGCGCGCCGGGGTGCCCGGGCGGGTCGCAGGGTGCGTGCGATGAGCCACAGGCCCAGCGGTGTGAGCAGCCCGGCCACCAGGAGCCGGAACGCGGTGGCGCCGGGGACGGCGAAGACCCGGACGACGGCACCGATCACCACGCCGGGGAGGGTGCCCAGCACCAGCAGCCGTACCAGGGGACCGGCGAGGGTGCCCTCCCGCAGGTGCCGCAGAAGGGCGCCGGGGCCCGCGACCACGTTGTAGAGCAGATTGGTGGGCGTGACCGCCGGGCTGGGCACGCCGAACACGCTGAGCTGCACGGGCAGCAGGAACACGGCGCCCGACACCCCGACCGGCGCGGTGACGAGCGCGATCACCAGACCGGCGGCGAGACCGTACAGTTCCGTCGGCCCGTTCATCCCGGCTCCTTTCCGCGGCCGGGGAACTGTACCCGTGATTCAGGGGCGCCGAGCCGCCCACACCTGGCGGCGGGTGCGCAGCGTCAGGTCGGGCCGGTGGAGCAGGCCGTCGGGACTGCCGGGGTCGAGGAGGGCGTCGAACGCGGCCAGGTCCCGGGCGTCCAGCGTGGCGGCGGCGTTGCCGCGCATCCGGGTCCAGCTCGCGAGGGCGTAGCGGCGTACGGCGTCGGGGGCGGGCGGGCCGATCTCCACGTCGACGGTGCGCTGTCCGGCGACGGTGAAGCCGGCCTGCGTGAGCTTGCCGCCCCAGTCGGCCCCGCGGTGGGGGACGTCGGCCGCGTGCCGGTGGTCCCGCGCCGCATGGCACCGCTCCTCCAGGCTGGGCGCGTCCGCCGGGGCGTCCGGTGGCAGGAACCGGGGGAAGCCCGCCAGTTCGACGACGGCGAACAGCCCTCCCGGGGCGAGCAGTTCACGCACCCTGCGCAGGGCGCGGTCGGGGTCGGCGAGGTGGTGCAGCGAGGCGGAGGCCCACACGAGGTCGGGGGTGTCCAGGCTGGGCCACGGCGGGGTGTCGAGGTCGGCCTGGACGAGGCGGACACGGCCGGTCGCCCCGGCCGCGGCGGCGTGCTCGCGCAGCCGGTCCAGGTGGGTGGCGGAGGCGTCGACGGCCGTGACACGGGCCGCGGGGAAGCGTTCCAGCAGGGTCAGGGTGCCGGCTCCGGTGCCGCAGCCGAGGTCGAGGATGTGCCGGGGGGCGGCCTCGACGGGCAGCCATGCGGCGATGGACGCGGTGTGCCGGGACATGACGTCCGCGTCCAGGTCGAGGATCTCCGCCTGGTCGCCGGTGTGGTGGTGGGTGTGGCTCATGGCCTCACGCTAGGTGCGGGAGGTGCCGGGAACGGTCCGCGTGCCGGGACGCGCAAGCCGCTGGGCCCCGGGTATGCGCGGGGCGCAAGACATCAGGGCGCGGCGCGCGTGTGTCCGGGGGCTCCCCGGCTGTCCGGAGGAGCCCCCGCCCTCTGTCACACCGTCTCCTTGACCGCTTCCACCGGTTCGGGCGCGCGGGCCAGGGAGCTGGGCCACCACGCCCGCCGCCCGATGTCGATCATCAGCGCGGGGACCAGCAGGGAGCGGACCACGAGCGTGTCCAGCAGGACCCCGAAGGCGACGATGAACGCGATCTGCACGAGGAACGCGAGCGGGATCACCATGAGGGCCGCGAAGGTCGCGGCGAGCACCACGCCCGCGGAGGTGATCACGCCTCCGGTGGTGGTCAGGCCGCGCAGCACGCCCTCCCGGTGGCCGTGCAGCAGCGCCTCCTCGCGGACCCGGGACATCAGGAAGATGTTGTAGTCCACGCCGAGGGCGACCAGGAAGACGAAGCCGTACAGCGGGACCGAGGCGTCCGTGCCGCTGAAGCCGAGCAGGTGCTCGAAGACGAGCGTGGACGCCCCGAGCGTCGCCAGGAAGTTCAGGGCGACGGTCGCGACGAGCAGCACCGGGACGAGCAGGGAGCGCAGCAGGAGCATCAGGATCAGCAGGATGATCGCGAGCACGACCGGCACGATGACCGTACGGTCGCGGGCGGCGGTCTCCTGGGTGTCGTACTGCTGCGCCGTGTAGCCGCCGACCAGGGCGTCGGCGCCGGGGATCGCGTGCACCTCGGCGCGCAGCCGCTCGATGGCCGCCTTGGCGGCGTCGCTGTCGGCGGCGGCCTTCAGCGTGGCGTCGACGCGGACGCGTCCGTCGACGACGAGGGGGTCCCCGCCGCCGGGCCGGCCGGACTTCGAGACGGCTGCGGCGGACGCCACGCCCTCGGTGTCCTCGGCCGCGGCGGTCACCTCGTCGACGCGGTCGGCCGAGGCGATGATGACGGCCGGGTTGCCGGAGCCGCCGGGGAAGTGCTCGCCGAGCGTGCGCTGGGCGGACACCGACGGGGCGTCGTCGACGAAGATCTCGTCGAGCGGCACCCCCTTGGAGGACAGCTGGGGCGAGAAGACCGCGAAGACGGCGAGGACCAGGGCGGTCACCACCCAGGTACGGCGGGGCCTGCCGGACACCGTGGCGGCGACCCGGCGCCACACGCCGCGGCCCTGCGCCGACTCCTCGGGCGGCTGCGGCGTCGACGGCCAGTAGGCGGCGCGCCCGAGGAGGGCCAGTACGGCCGGCAGGAAGGTGAGCGTGGACAGGACGGCGCACACGATGCCGATGGCGCCGACCGGTCCGAGCGCGCGGTTGTTGGTGAGGTCGCCGGCGAGCAGTGCGAGGAGGCCGAGCGCGACGGTGGCCGCGCTGGCGGTGATGGCGCCGAAGGAGCGGCGCACCGCGGCGAGCGCGGCGGCGGCCCGGTCACCGCCGCGGGCCAGTTCCTCCCGGAAGCGGGCGGCCAGCAGGAGGGCGTAGTCGGTGGCGGCGCCGATCACCAGGATGGAGAGGATGCCCTGCACCTGTCCGTCGACGCGCACGACGTCGTGGTCGGCCAGGACGTAGACGACCGCGCAGGCGAGCGCGAGGGCGAAGACCGAGCCCAGGATGATCAGCAGCGGCAGCAGCACGCTGCGGTAGACGAGCAGCAGGATCACCAGCACGGCGCCCAGGGCCACGCCGAGGAGCAGCCCGTCGATGCCCGCGAAGGCGTCCGACAGGTCGGCCTGGCCGGCGGCCGGTCCGGCGATCTGCGCCGTCGTGCCGGACACGCTGCCTGCGGCGTCGCGGACGGAGTCGAGGGTGGGCTCCAGGTCGTCGCCGAGGTCGGGCCTGAGCTGGACGACGGCCTGCAGCGCCTCACCGTCGCCGGAGGGCAGCGCGGGCGAGGGCCGGCCCACGATGCCGGGCTCGCCCGCGAGCGCGGCGACGGCCCGGGTGGCCTCGGCCTGCTCGGCCTTGGAGATCCGCTCGCCGTCCGCCGTCCAGACGACGACGGCGGGCAGCGTCTCGGACTGGTCGAAGGCCTCGCGCGCCTTCAGCACCTGGGTGGACTCGGCGCTCTGGGGCAGGAAGGCGGCCTGGTCGTTGGTGGCGACCTCGCCCAGCTTGCCCGCGTACGGTCCGAGCGCGCCGCCGACGCCCAGCCAGACGAGCAGCAGGACGACGGGGACGAGCCACCGGGCCCGGCGCGGTGCGGTTCTCATGAGCATCCCATGCGGTAGTCAAGTTAACTCAATGGAAAAGTATCTCACTCATTGAGTGATCCTATACTGCACTCATGCGCGGTCCCGAGGTGCCCTCCCCCCCTGTTCCGGCGGACGACCCGACAGGGTTGCAGTCGTTCGCCGTTCTTCTGCGCGGGATGAACAGCGAGTTCAACCGCATCGCGCAGGAGTTCGCCCAGGCGCAGGGACTGCACCTGACCGACATGCAGGCGCTCATCGCCATCCTCGACGCCGACCCGGATGCCGGTCCGATGACCCCCGGGCGGCTCCGCCGCCAGCTGAACCTCACGTCCGGTGCCGTCACGGCCTGCCTCGACCGTCTGGAGCGGGCGGGGCACATCCACCGCGTCCGGGCGGCGGGCGACCGCCGGGTGGTGCACCTGCACTACGCCGAGCCCGCCAAGGCCCTCGCCCGGGACTACTTCCGTCCGCTCGCGGAGCGCACCGGCACGGCCCTGAGCCGCTTCTCCCCCGACGAGCTGGCCGTCGTCGTGCGGTTCCTGCGCGAGCTGAACGCCGAGCTCGTCCTGCTGCGGGCCGATCCCGCCTGACTCACATGTCCAGGACGACGTCGGTGCGCGGCCGGGAGCAGCAGATGAGGGCCTGTCCGGCCGCCGGCGGCTCGAGGGGTTCGGGCGCGTAGCCGACCTCGCCCGACAGGACCGGGGTGACACAGGTGTGGCACACCCCGGTGCGGCAGCTCCAGCGGGCCGGTACGTCGCAGGCGTCGGCGAGGTCGAGCAGGCTGTGCACCCCGTCGGGGAACGGCGCCGTCACACCGCTGCGGGCGAAGGTGACCCGCGGTCCGGTGCCGGGCGGGCCGGGCGGCGGGTGCGGGGCCGGCGCCTCGGTCCCGGTCAGGCCGGGGGTGAGGGGCGGCAGGGCCGCGAACAGCTCGGTGCGGACGCGGGCGGGGTCGAGACCGGCGTCGGTGAGCGCCTGCCGCATGTCCGCCATGAAGGAGGCCGGCCCGCAGACGTACGCGCTCGCCTCCGGCGGCACGCCCAGGGCACGGACGGCGTCCGGCGTGAGGCGTCCGGGGGCCGCGTGGGCCCTGTCTCGCTCCTCAGGGGTGGCCGCGCTGTAGAAGACGTGCTCGTGGGCGTGCGGCAGGGAGCCCAGCACGGCGTGGGCCTCGGCGGCCAGGGGATGCTCGCGGGGGCCCCGGGCGCCGTGCAGCCACCAGACGTCCCGGTCCGGGGAACGGGCGGCGAGTTCGTGCAGCATGCCCAGGACCGGGGTGACGCCGATCCCGGCGGAGACGAGGAGCACCGGTTCGCTACCGCCGTCCAGGACGAAGTCGCCGCGCGGCGCCGCGACGTCGAGGACGGCTCCCGGCCGCAGTGCGGTCGTCAGGTAGCCGCTGGCGGTGCCGTGCGGTTCGTGTTTGACGCTGATGCGGTAGCCGCCGGCGCCGGGGACCGCGGAGAGCGAGTAGCTGCGGAGCGGCGCCGGCTGTGCGGTGCCCGGGACCCGCACGGTGAGGTACTGGCCGGCGCGGGCGCCGGGCAGCGGTGTCCCGTCGGTCGACGTCAGGTGGAGGGAGACGACCGTGTCCGTCTCGGCGGTCACGGCGGACACCCGCAAGGTCCGGAAGCCCTCCCAGGCGGGCCCGTCGGCGGCGGACTCCCCGTCCCGCGCGGCCAGCAGGTCGCGGAAGGAACCCTGCCAGCCGGGGCTGAGCGCGGGGATGGCGAGCGCCCGCCGCAGCAGGGCCGGGTCCCGGCCGGGGAGGTAGAGCAGGGCGTCCGTGTCGGCGACGGTCAGCGCGCCGGGGCCGGTCCGGGTCCGGACGATCGGGTCGCCGGCCCGGATCGGCCCCTCGCGCACGACCCGCATGTAGAAGCCGGGCCGGTGGTGGGCGACGAGCAGCGCGGGCATCTCGGGCACGCCCATCCGCAGGCCCACGCGGTAGCAGGTCACCCGGGGCTGGGTGACCTCGAACTCCGCCTCGCCGATCCGGTACCGGTCGCCGATGCACACCTCGTCGTCGGGCAGGCCGTCGACGGTGAGGTTCTCCCCGAACTGCCCGGGGACGAAGTCGTCCCGTCCGAGGTGCCGCTGCCAGTACCGGTAGGAGTCGATCTGGTAGACGAGCACCGCGCGCTGCTCCCCGCCGTGGCCCTGGGTGTCCCCCTGGCCGTCGCCGTCGAGGTTCAGCCGCCGGGCCATGACCGGGCCGGGCACGGAGTGCTTCCACACGCCCGTGTGGACGGTCCGGCCCTGCCAGGGCACGTCCTTGGGCAGTCCCACGTTGACCGACAGCAGTGAGGGCATCCGGACGCTCCTTCCGGTACCAGTCAAGACGGTCCGGCGCCCGGGCTCATCTCGATCACAGGGCGGGAGCGGTCTCACGCAGCGGGACGAGGCCGCCGCGCACCCGCCGGGGCCGGAACCGGACCCGGCGCCCGGTGCCGCCCTCGTCCCCGGCGGCCCCCGGGTCGAGCCACTCCACGGTCGCCTCACCGCCGAGGTGCAGGGTGCGGCCGGTCGTGAAGTCGAGGAACAGCAGGGCAGCGGCCGGGTCGACGGTGAGGTTGCCGAGGCTGGTGAAGAGGTTGTTCCCGGCGTAGTCGGGCCACCGGAGTTCCCCGTCCTCGACGCGTACGAAGCCGGGCGCACCGCCCTTGTGGGAGGCGTCGGTGCCCCGGTCGGGGTGGGTCGTGCCGAGGAAGAAGGTGTCGGCGCCCTCGATCAGCTCGCGGTCCCGGTCGTCGAGCGCGGCCCGGACGGCCCCGGGGGCCGGGGCGCGCGCCGGGGCGGTGGTGTCCGGGGCGAGGAGGCGGGGGCGGATGTGGGCGGGGCAGTTGCCGAACGCCTGCTCGGCCTCGATGGTCAGCACGCCGTCCGTGCCGTCCGTCAGCCGGCCGTTGACCCGGATGCGGCGCCGGAGACCGAGGTCGATCGCGAGCAGACCGGCCGGCTGCGGGACGGGCAGGGCGTGCAGCGGGTCACCGGCCGGGGGTGCGGCGGCCACGGTGAGGGTGGTGCCGTCCCCGTCCAGGAAGCCCGGCTCCCCGGTGAGGGGGGAGATCCACAGCACCCCGTCCCGGTCGCGTGCGGTGAGGACGGCGAAGGTCCGCGCGGCGAGGGCCGCCCGCAGCCCGCCGCCCAGCCACGGCGGCCGCAGCATGCCGTGCAGCCGGGCCGCCTCGTCCGCGACCCCCGCCCGCGCCTGGACGGCGCGCTCCCCCTCATGGAAGCCCGACGCGTTCATACGGACCGCCTCCTCTCCTTGTTGTGCCGCCGGTACGGTGCGAAAGGTCAGACCAGGGCGCGGCCGAGGAAGTCGCGCACGGCCCCGGCGATGGCTCCCAGGTGCGACTCCAGCGCGAAGTGCCCGGTGTCCAGCAGACGGACCTCGGCGTCGGGCAGGTCCTGCCGGAACGCCTCCGCGCCCGCCGGACCGAAGATCGGGTCGTTGGCCCCCCAGACGGCGAGCAGCGGGACCTGCGTGTCGCGGAAGTACTGGTGGACCTTCGGGTAGAGGGCGACGTTCGTGGGGTAGTCCCGGAACAGCCTCAGCTGGATCCGGTCGTTGCCCGGGCGGTCCAGCAGGGCCTGGTCGTGGGTCCAGGTGTCGGGGCTGACGAGGCTCGGGTCCGGGACACCGGTGAGGTACTGCCAGCGCACGCCCTCCAGGGTGAGGGCGGTCCGCATGGGCGCCTCGGTGTCGGGGCCGGGGTGCTCGCCGTAGGCGAAGACGTCCTTCCAGAACTCCGGGACGAGCCCCTCCTCGTAGGCGTTGCCGTTCTGGGTGACGATCGCGGTGATCCGGCCCGGGCCGCGCAGGGCGAGGCGCCAGCCGATGGGGGCGCCGTAGTCCATCACGTACATCGCGAACCGCTCGACGCCCAGTTGCCGCAGCAGCCCTTCGGTGATGTCGGTGAGCGCGTCGAAGGTGTACGGGAAGTCCTGGAGGGCCGGCGACGCGGACCGGCCGAACCCGATGTGGTCCGGGGCGATGACGTGGTAGCGGTCGGCGAGCGCCGGGATCAGGCCGCGGAACATGTGCGAGCTGGTCGGGAAGCCGTGCAGCAGGACGACGGTGGGGGCTCCGGGGTCGCCGGCCTCCCGGTAGAAGACCTCCAGGCCGTCCACGGTGGCGGTGCGGTGGTGCACTGCGTACTCCATGATCCTAACCCCTCTAGAGCCGTTGTCTGGTTATACACACAGTCGACCACGGCCGACCTAACCTGTCAACATACTTTTAGGGGTTAGAATCGAAGGGTGGAGGCAGGCGGTAGCCTGCGCAGGGCGAACGGAGAGGCGAGGAGACGGACGCATGGAGCAGGACACGCTGGTGGAGCTCCTCAACAGCACCCCGGTGGTCGACGGCACCCCGGAGGACCTGCTCGCCGACCCCGAGGCCGCCCGCGCCTGGCAGCGGGAGCACGGAGGCAGCGGCACCGCCGCCGAGCGCCGGCATCTCGTCATCGCGCGCGACCTGCTCCAGCGGGTCGTCCGCGGCGACGCCCCCGCCACCGCCCTCGGCCCGCTGCTGGAGGACGTCACCTCGCGTCCGCGCGTCGACGCGGACGGCGTGACCTGGGAACCGAGGCCGCCCGCCGACCGGCGGCTGGCGGTGGAGGCGGTCCTGACGTGGGGCGCGATCCAGGAGACCATGCCCGGCCGGCTGCGCCCCTGCGCCAACGAGGAGTGCCGGCGCTTCCTCCTGGACCGCAGCAGGACGAACAAAGGGCGCTGGTGCTCGATGGCCCTGTGCGGCAACCGCATGAAGGCCAGACGCCACTACGAACGCACCCGCCAGGCGGCCGCCCACCGACCGGACTGACCCACCGACGAAAGGCCCCGCCCCCACCGCGGTCGGCGGGAACGGGGCCGGAGCCCGCACAGCGCCCGCAGCCGGCGGCGCGGGCGACCCGCACCGCTCACCACGCGGCCGTCACGGCAGGATCGCGTCGACGTAGCCGCCGTCGACCCGCACCGCGCCGCCCGTCGTGGCCGACGCCTGGTCGGAGGCGAGGTAGACGACCATGTGGGCGATCTCCTCGGGTTCGATCAGGCGCTGCAGCAGGCTCTGCGGCCGGTGCTCACGCATGAAGGCCCGCTGCGCCTCGTCCCAGGGCAGGTCCTTGTCGACCAGCTCGTAGACGAAGTCCTCCACGCCGCCCGTGTGGGTGGGGCCGGCGAGGACGGAGTTCACGGTGACCCCGGTACCGGCGGCCTGCTTGGCGAATCCGCGGCTCACCGCGAGCAGGGCCGTCTTGGACATGCCGTAGTGGATCATCTCGGCCGGGATCACGACGGCCGAGTCGCTGGCGATGTTCTGCACCCGCCCCCAGCCGCGCTCGACCATGCCGGGCAGGTACCGGCGGATCAGCCGTACGGCCGACAGCACGTTGACGTCGAAGTAGCGCCGCCACTCCTCGTCGCTGATCTCCAGGGGGTCGGCGGAGCCGAAGATGCCGAGATTGTTGACGAGGATGTCCACCTCGGGCAGGAGTTCGGCCACCTGGTCGACGCCCTCCTGCGTGGTCACGTCCGCCACGACCGGGACCAGCCGCGCGCCGGGCGCCCGGCTGCCGAACTCGGCCACAGCGCGCTCCACACGGTCCGGGCTACGGCCGTTGACGCCCACCCGCGCCCCCGAGCGGGCCAGCCCGACGGCGATCGCCGCGCCGATGCCCTGGGTGGAACCGGTCACCAGCGCGGTGCGGCCCGTGAGATCGATCTGCATGCCTACAGCCCTTTCCCGTGTCCGTTCGTCGGACTTCGGGTACCCCGCGACGTTCGTTGCGTACGCCCTCAAGATGCGATTGCCTCTATCACGCGCCCGCAAGCAGTGGGGCAGGCGTCACGCCGCCGGCCGCCGGGGGACGGGCTCCCGGCGGCCGGTGGTGTGTGTTCGGTGGGGGGTCAGTTGAAGGGTTCGAGGGTGATCGTGGCCTGGCGCGGGTCTCCTTCGTGGACGAGCGACTCGTGGTTGCCGACGTCGTCGAAGGCGAACGCGTAGGCCTTGCCGTCGGCCATCTGGGAGTGGATCACCCGTGCGTAGTGGTCGGTGACGCCGTCCTTGTAGAACGCGTCCGCGGAGGCGTCCGGCTGGTTCGGGTTGACCAGCAGGGTGGAGCGGTGGAATCCGGCACACAGGGTGCGCGAGATCGGGCCGCGCACCTGGTCGTTGGGCGCGTCGAGCTTGCGGTGACAGCCGAAGACGGAGGAGGCGTCCGGCTTCTCGAACTGGGTGACGACCGCGCCGGCGCTGTTGGTGAAGCGCAGGACGCCGCCCGAGACCCGGCCGAAGTACTTGGTGTTCGGCTGGTCCTTGAACGGTGTCACCGTCAGCGTGGCCGAGGTGTACTTCTGCCAGACCCGGTTGATGTAGTCGTCCAGCACCGAGGCGGGCAGCGCGCCGGTCTCCAGGCCGTACAGCGGGGACAGTGCGCGCAGCACGGTGCCGTCGGAGCGGGTCTGGATCAGGTTGCCCCAGCCGCCGGGCTGGTTCCTGAGCCTGTTCAGGACGGCGTTGTAGCCGCCCGCCTTCAGCTTGCCGGCGCTCGCGGTGCTGCCGTCGGGGCGCTGCACCCCGACCGAGTACGGCGCGGAGAACATGTCGACCTGGGTGCTGTTGAGCCACAGGCCGCCGTCGTTGAGCGTGTACTCGGACCAGTTGAACAGGATGTCGCGGTTCGGGTCGCTGGGGTTCTGCACGGCGGGCTGGACGAGTCCGCCGGTGGTCAGCCTGAACTCCAGCTTCCGCCCGTACGAGAAGTACACGCGGCCGGAGAACTTCGGCATCCGGATGGTCGTGGACTGTCCGGCGGCGGGACCCGGGATGGAGGCGTCCGGCGCGGGGGTCGGCGGGTTCCCGCCGGCCGGCCAGGGGTGGAAGGTGCCGTTCGCGTCGGCCCAGCCCTGCCGTCCGGTGGAGAGTTCGGTGCCGAGGTTGTAGACGTACACCTGGTCACCGCGTGCCGAGTTGTTGGTGATCTTCAGCGGGATGGTCGCCGGGACGGCGGCGTGGGCGGGTGCGCCCGTCCCGGTCGCCAGCAGCGTGCCGCCGAGGATCGTGGCGAGGGACAGGCCCGCGGCCGCGATCCGGCGTTCGAGTGTCTTCCCCATGCTCCGTCTCCGTTCGAGTGGGGGATCGACGATCTGAGAGCGCTCTCAGCGTCCCGCCCTGGTATGGACCTGTCAACGACTCAACCACTATCGACTGCCGGGAAAAAGAGAGGCGGGGCGGCCGGTGACCGGCCGCCCCACCCTCCTGACACGCCGTCACATCCCCTTCACCCAGCGGTCCGTGACGGCCAGGGCGGCGGCCATGATGCTGAGCTGCGGGTTCACCTCCGGGCAGCTGGGCAGGACGGACCCGTCCGCGATCAGCACGCCGTGCACCCCCCGCAGACGCCCCTCCGGGTCGGCCGGTGCCCGGTCCTCGTCGGCGCCGGCCGCGGCCGTGCCGGTGGGGTGGAACGCGGACACGTGCAGCCGGCGTACGGACACGTCCGCCGGCAGGGCCTCCAGTTCCGCCATGTCGCGGGCACGGGGGGCGTGCGGGACGCCGGTCAGGACCTCCTCGGCACCGGCGGCGAACAGCAGGCGGCCCATGGCCCGTTGGGCGCGCAGCAGACGGCCCGCGTCGCGGGGTGCCAGGTCGTAGCGGAGCAGGGTGCCGTGCCGGCCGAGGACGCGGCCGGAGGGACGGTCGGCGACCATCGCCCCGAGCGTCGCGAGGTGTTCGGTGTCCTCCAGCGCGTGGCGCAGGGCGCGTCCGGCGCCCGGCAGCACGAAGGAGCTCATGCCCGGGGGCGCGGCGGTGGCCTCGATGAGGATGCCGTCGCCGTGCAGTTCCTCCACCGCGACGCTCTGCAGGACGGCCCGCCCGCCGCCGACGGGGGTGCCGAAGCGGCCCGCGACGCTGATGGCGGGGTGGACGCTGAGGTTCCGTCCGAGGCCCGGATGGCCGCCCAGCCCCGAGCGGCGCAGGAGTTGCGGGGTCCCGAGGGCGCCGGCCGCCACGACCACGAGAGGGCTGAGGATCTCCAGTTCGCTGCCGTCGGGGCGGCTCACCAGGACGCCCGCGGCCCGGGGGCCGCCCGGCCGGTCGCGGTCGGTGAGGATGCGCCGGACGCGGGCGGCCGTGACGATCCGGGCACCGGCCGCGCACGCGTCGGGCAGCACCGAGAGCTGCACGCTCTGCTTCGCTCCGGTGGGGCAGCCGACGACGCACTGGCAGGAGCCCCGGCAGCCGGGCGCGTTGCGCCGCAGGGGGCCCGCGGCCCAGCCGAGGCGCCCGGCGCCGGACAGGGCGAGCCGGCCGTTCTCGCCGAGGACGTCGAGCGGCTGCCGGGCGACGCGCAGGGTGCGTTCCGCCTCGTCGAGGTGGGTGGCGAGACCGTCGGCGGCGGCGAAGCCGTGGGTGGTGCGCCAGCGGGTGAGGACGTGGTCCGGAGTGCGGTAGCAGGTACCGGAGTTGACGACGGTGGTGCCTCCGACGGCGCGCCCGGTCGGGATGACCAGCGGAGGGGCGCCGTACGCGATCGTGGCCCCGGCGTCCCGGTACAGCGCGGTGAAGCGGTCGAGCGGGGTCCGGTCCGCGAACGAGGCGGTGGTGTGGTGGTCGCCCTCCTCCACGACCACGACCCGCAGTCCTGCGCGGGCCAGGGTGCGCGCCGCCATGGCACCGCCGGCGCCGGATCCGACGACGACGGCGTCGGCGGTGGACCGGCTGGGCCAGGCGGGGGACGGCGTGCAGTCCAGCGGCGGGTCCTCGGCGGCCGGCCGCGCGGACGGGGCCCCGCGATGCAGCATCCGTTCCGTCCCGGCGGCGAGCAGCACCGGCACCTTGAGCGCGTCGAGGACCGGCAGGGCGGTCCGGTGCGCGGCGAGGCGGGCCAGCAGGCGCTCGCGTTCCTCGGGGGTCAGCGCGGTGAGGCGGCGACCGGTGCGGGCCAGGGCGTACGCGTCGACGGCGAGGGCCGCGCCGTGGACGGCGGTACGGGCGGAGCGCGGCATCGCGTCCAGCAGGGTCCGCAGGCGGCGCGGCACGCCCCGCACCCAGTCGGTGGTGCCGTCGTCCGCGAGGAACGCGGCGGTCAGGGCCGGCAGGGCGGTGTCCGTACGAGGCGTCATCGCTCGCCGACCTCCGCGTGGGCCGTGCCCACCAGACGCCAGTGGGCCTCCGGCCGCCACCGCCCCCACCAGCGTTCCAGGCGGATGTCCGCGTCGGCGCTCTCGCTGTTGCGGCAGACGGCGGCGGATCCGTCGGGGTCGGTGTAGTCCAGGGCCAGGGTCCGCTCCTCGGGCTGGGTCACCGTCACCCGGATACGGCGCAGTCCGGCCCGGCCGGTCACCCGCCAGCGGGGCAGGCCGAGGTCGGCCGTGAACCGGCCGGCGCCCGCCCAGCCCACGGCGGTGCGTTCGGCGCGTCCCGGCCAGGTCCGCCCGCCGCGCAGGAGCCGCAGGAAGACGAGCGGGGGCAGCCGGTCGAGTCCGGGGCGGGTGGACACGGCGGCGACGATCTCCAGGAGGTCGCCGCCGCCCAGGTCGGCGTGGAGCCACGCCCAGCGGGCGGCGTTGCCGTGGCCGTAGATACGGGCGCTCGCGCCGAACGCGCCGTCCAGCCGCAGCTCTTCGCCGTCGTCGTGGCGGACGGTGCCGGTGTACCGGCAGCGGGCGGCCGGGAGCATGTGGCTGGCGGGCAGCCAGGGGTGGCGCCAGGACCAGCGGGGGAAGGTGTGCAGCGGCGGGCCGTGCGGTGTCTCGGTGAGCGACCAGGTGAACGGGCCGGCGCTGCCGGACAGCGTGCCGGGGGCGACGCGGACGCCGTCGGCGGTGAAGCCCTCGGAGCCGTGGGTCGCGGGGACGGGCCCGAACCGGGCGTGCCGCACCGGGCCGTTCGGCGGGAAGACGGCGGCCCAGCCGTGCGCGTAGGCGGCCGATCCGTCCGTGGGGGCGACGACTTCGTGGTGCAGCCAGACCCCGGTGCCGGTCGCCGGGTCGGTGAGGGTCGTGTACCAGACCTCGGTGCGGCCCGGCCGCCCGTCCCAGCGGGCCGCGAGGTGCCGTCCGGGGTCGTCCGCGGAGGCCCGGGGGAAGCGGAAGCTCGCGAGGAACGGCAGCAGTCCGGTGCCGAGCGGGAAGCGGAGCGTGCCCTGCCCGGCCGGCCGCCCGTCCTCGAGGAGGCTGTACGGCAGGACGGTCATCGAGGTGACGGGCCGGGCCGGCGAGAGGGACTTCCAGCCGTCCAGTTCGAGGCGCCGGCCCTCCAGGGTGAAGGTGATCCGGTAGCGGATCCTGCGGCGGGCCAGCGGCGATATCTCCAGCTCCCCGGTGGCTTCGGCGTCGTCGGCGCGCCCCGCGATCCGCACGCGGCCCGTGAGCCGGGCCCGGGTGGTGCGGTGCGGCAGCACCACCGTGCCGGCGCGGGCCACGAGGTCGAGCCGGACGGGGCGTTCGCGGTCCTCGCCGTCGAGGCGTACGCGCCCCAGCAGGGTCTCCCGGAACTCGGTCCCGCGGGCGCTCACCGCTCCCCGCCCCGGCCCCGGCCGGCGGAGGCCAGTCCTTCGAGCATGAGGCGTTCCGTCGTGGACAGATAGGCTCCGGCGGCCGCGTGGGCCGCGCTCTCGTCGCGCGCGGCGACGGCCTCGACGACGGGGGCCAGCCGGTCGTGGGCGGCCCGGGCGTCCTGGAAGGGCCCCACGAGTGCGGAGCGGACCGGCAGATAGGCGTTGAACAGGGTGTTGGTCAGCAGGACGTACACCCGGTTGCCGGTGGCGCGGGCGAGGGCGCGGTGCACCTCGGCGTCCGCGAGCTGCGCGTCCTCGCCGCCGTCGACCTCCCCGACGGCCGCGACGAGGCGGCGCAGTTCGGCGATCTGGGCCTCGGTGGCACGGGAGGCGGCGCGCTCGGCGATCAACGCGCCGATGCTGCGCCGCACTTCGAAGATCTCCCCGATCCAGTCGGGGCTGTGCCGCACCAGCATCGGCAGCAGGTCCGCCCCGCCCAGCCGCAGGAAGTCACGGACCCGCGTGCCCACGCCGTGGCGGGTCTCCAGGAGTCCCGCGTGCACCAGGCGGCCGAACGCGTGCTTGAGGGTGGTGCGGTTGACGCCGTACTCGTCGGCGAGTTCCCTCTCCGGGGGCAGATAGCTCCCGGCGGGATGGCGCCCGGCGAGGATCCGCTCGCGCAGGCGCTGTTCCAGTACGTCGACGACCGTCTCGCGCGGCAGTGCTCCCATTCGAGGCCCCCAGCCCGGGTGTGGTTCAGTGACTGAGCCACTGAACCACCGTGGTTGACTGCGCGTCAACAAGACGTGCTCACACGTCTCTTCGCAGTCCGCGGTCAGGCCGGGGCGCGCAGCGCGAGAAGGGCCACGTCGTCGTCGTTGTCGGCGGGGCGGACGCGGCGCAGCACCTGATCGGCGAGGACGGAGAGCGGCCGGTGCACGTAGGCGGCCGCGTGCCGGCGCAACCGGTCCAGGCCCACGTCGAGGATCTGGCCGTGCTCCTCGACGAGGCCGTCCGTGTAGAGCACGAGGGTGGAGCCCGGCTCCAGCACGGCCTGCGCGTCCGGCCGCCGGGTGCGCAGGCCGGTGCCCAGGGCCACGCCGTGCCCGCTCTCGAGGAAGCGGGCCACGCCGTCCCGGGCGATGAGCAGCGGCGGCGGATGTCCCGCGTTGGTCCAGGACAGCCGCCAGGTGCCGTCGTCCAGCGCCTCGATGCGAGCGAAGATCATGGTGGCCATGCCGACGTCGGTGATGTGCTCCATCGCCTCGTCGAGCCGGGTCACGATCCGGCTGGGTGGCTCGTTCTGCGACCAGGCGTAGGCCCGCAGCATGTTGCGCACCTGCGCCATGCCGGACGCCGCCTCCAGGTCGTGGCCGACGACGTCGCCGATGGCCAGGGCGGTGGCCCCGTCGGACAGCGGGAACGCGTCGTACCAGTCGCCGCCGACCTGCGAGGCGTCCGGCGCGGGCAGATAGCGGGCCGTCATCTCCAGGCCCGGCACGCCCGGCATCTGCGGCAGCAGATGGTTCTGCATGGTCTCGGCGACCTTGCGCTGGCGCTGGTACAGGCGGGCGTTGTCCAGGGCGAGCCCGGCGCGGCGCGCGATGTCCTCGACCAGCGGGAGGTCGGCGGTGGTGAAGGCCACCGGGTCCTCGGCACGGCCCAGCGTCAGCGCTCCCAGCACCTCGCGGGTGCCGCGGATGGGGGCGATGGCCGCCGAGTGCATGCCCGTACGGTCGAACAGGCGGCGCTGCTCGACCGCGATCCCGGAGTCGGGCTGACGGTGGTACGTCTCGGGTCCGGTCACGGTGGAGGACGCCCCGCGCAGGGCCCTCGACAGCGGCCACTGGGACTCCGCCAGCACGGGCGGCATGGGGCCTTCCAGGTCCTCGTGCCGTTTGAGGGTCGCGCCGTCCGCGTGGGCCACGACGTCCCGCCACACCTCGTCGCGCTCGGTGATCAGGTCGACGATCACCCAGTCGGCGAGCCGGGGCACGACCAGATGGCCGAGCCGGCGCAGCGTCTCCTCGGTGTCGAGGGTCGAGGTCAGCTGGGCGGTGGCCTCGGCGAGCAGGGCCAGGCGTTCCAGCTCGGTGAGGGTGGCGGCCGGTGCCTCCGCCGACGCGTCCTGCTCCTCGGCGATCTCCCGAGGGTGGAAGACCACCAGCGTGTGATGGTCGTCCTGGCCGTCGAGCGTGTACGGCATGATCATCCAGGCGACGGGGCTGACGGAACCGTCGGGCAGCGCGAAGTACTCGCCCGCGCCCTGGGCCGGCCGGCCATCGTGGAACGCCTGGCGCATGGCGCACCGGCTGTGCGGCAGCGGCTGGCCGTGCGGGCCGCGGTGCAGCAGGTCATGGGCGTCGTAGCCGGTGAGTTCGTCGGCGCTTCTGCCGAGCATGCGCTCCGCCCGGGCGTTCACCGCGATGATGCAGCCGCGTTCGTCGACGACGTAGGCGCCGGCGCCGAGGGCGTCCAGGGCGCGGGACAGCGCGGCGGGCGCCGGCGCCACGGCCTCGCGGCGCAGGGTCTCCGTGTCCTGCGACCCTTCCACGTCGTGCCTCCCTGCGATCGATCCGGGTTCCCCGGCCGCGGGCCCGCACGCCCTTTCGAGCCACGCCCCGCCCCGGTGTGTCCTCCGTGTGCCCCCGGACGGCCGAAAGGCACCTTCCCCCTACCTTCCTTGCGCGGCCGGCCTCGGGACCGGAGGATCCATGGCCACACCGTACTCACGCCCCGGCGGGGAGGAGCAAGGATGGGACCGCGGACGAGGGGCCGCCCGCGCGGGCTGTTCGTCGGACTGTGCACACTGGACGTCGTGCAGCTCGTGGACCGGGTGCCGGCCCCCGACGAGAAGCTGACGGCACGGGACCAGCTCGTCGTGGCCGGCGGTCCGGCGGCGAACGCGGCCGTGGCCTTCGCCCATCTGGGGGGCGCGGCACGGCTGCTCACCGCGGTCGGCTCGCACCCGCTGGGTGAGACCGTCCGAACGGACCTGGACCGGGCGGGGGTGGCCGTGATCGATCTGGCCGCCGGCCGGGACGAGCCGCCCGCCGTCTCCTCGGTGCTGGTCACCGCCGGCACCGGGGAGCGTGCCGTCGCCTCCACCAACGCCCGCGCGCACCGGCTCGCCCCGCCCCCGGACCTCGGCGCCCTGGTCGCCGCCTGCGACATCGTGCAGTTCGACGGCCACCACCCCGCCCTGGCGCTCGCCACGGCGCGTGCGGCACGGGCGGCGGGGCGCCGGACCGTGCTCGACGGAGGCAGCTGGAAGCCGGGGACGGAGGACCTGCTGCCGTACATCGACGTGGCCGTGTGCTCGGCGTCCTTCCGGCCACCCGGGGCCGCCGGGGACACCCTGCGGTTCCTGCGGGACCAGGGCGTCACCTGGGCGGCCGTCAGCCACGGACCCCGCCCCCTGGTGTGGGCGGGACCGGACGGCGGCGGCACGGTGGAGGTCCCCGAGGTGCCCGTGGTCGACACCCTGGGCGCCGGCGACGTCCTGCACGGCGCGCTGACACACGCGCTGGCGCGGAACGCCGCGCCGACGGGCGCGGATTTCGCCGGAGCCCTCCGTACGGCGGCGACCCTGGCCGCCCGCTCCTGCACGTCGTTCGGGACGCGGGCCTGGATGCGGGAGGTGTGAGCCGGGCACGGCCGGCCCGGCCCGGTGTGCCGGGCGCCGTCCCGTCCACGGGCCGACCCGGCACGCCGGGTTGAACGGGCCGGACTGCGGCGGCGCGCCCGGCGGCACTCTTCCGCACCCCATCAGGGACGCGGGTCCGGATGCGGGACGGCCGAACCGCGCGTGCTCAATCCGGGCCGGGGGTCGTCGGGGGGCGCATCATCCAGCGGATCGTGCGGGTGAGCGCCTGGCCGGTGGGGCGGATCGCGATGTCCTCGACGAGCGGGATGCGGGGCAGCCCCAGCAGGCGGCGGGCCCACGGGGGCAGCAGGGCCACGGCGTTCGCGGCCAGGCCGCCGTACAGCGGGCGGACGGCGAGGGGCACGGGGGGCTGGAGCAGCAGGAAGCGGGCGGTCCCCCGGGCCTCGGGGGTGGCCCGGAGCTCGGGCCGGTAGGCGGCGAGGCGGGCCGCCAGCTCGCGGCGGTCGCGCGGCGGGTCGATCACGCCGAGGGCCCGCGCCACCCGTGCGGCGTCGGCTACGTAGCCGTCGTAGCCGTCCGGGTCCAGGGGGCGCGCGCCGAAGCGCTGGTGGGCGCGGAGGAAGCTGTCCGTCTCGGCGGCGTGCACCCAGCCGAGCAGATGCGGGTCGGCCGCGTGGTACGGCTCGCCGTCCGCGGTCGTGCCGCGGATGCGCTCGTGGATGGCGCGGACCTGGTCGACCGCCCGCTGGGCGTCCTCGGCGGTGCCGTACGTCGTCACGGCGAGGAAGGTGCTGGTGCGCTGGAGGCGGCCCCACGGGTCTCCCCGGTAGCCGGAGTGCCCGGCCACGGCCGCCATCGCCAGCGGGTGCAGGGACTGCAGCAGCAGCGCGCTGAGCCCGCCGATGAACATCGACGCGTCGCCGTGGACCGCGCGGATCGGCCGGTCGGGGCCGAACCAGCGCGGCCCCGGGGTCAGATGGATACGGGCACGGGTCGCCGGCCCGTCCGGGCCCGCGACCCGGCGGAACAGGGCCTGTCCCAGATGGTCACGCACCACGCTCAGCACGGCCCGCCTCCCTTCCTCCGTCGCGGAATCACCCGGCGGCGGACGCGCGCTCCCGGTCGGAGGCCGGCCACACGTACGGCAGGTCGTCGGCCACACCGGGGAACAGCGCGGCGTACACCTCGGGGTCCTTGCGGACCAGCGCCGAGCGGTGGCTCTCGTGGAACGCCTCGTCGCCGAGCCACGGCGGCAGCTCGGCGGCCGCCGCCAGTTCGTCCTGCCCCCGGACGGGGCCGGGCCGGTGCGCGGCAAGTCCGGAGACCAGGGAGGCGGCGCAGCTGTCCTGGTGCCCCTGGTCCCGCCAGACCCGGCAGATCTCCAGGCCGTAGCGCACCAGGGCCTCCTCGTATCCGGTCCACATGCGCACGGCCGGATGACGGCGCCAGCCGTAGCCGGGCACGGTCAGGCCGCGCAGCACCTGGAGCGCCTCGACCCGCTGCTTGCCCAGCCGCCGCCGGTCCAGCAGCAGCGCCGTCCGGTGGAAGTCGGGGTCCGGCAGGAACGTCTGCATACTCCCCCGCTCACTTCTTGCGCAGCGCGGACGGCTTGTGGACGGCGGACCTGCCGGACTTCTCGCTGCGCACCTCGTACTGCGGTTCCTCGGCGGAGGCGTCGACGGTACGGCCGGCGGCCTCCGTACGGCGCGTGATCTTCCGCTCGACGGTGCCCTCGGCGGTGCCGCCGTGACTCTTCCAGGTCACCTCGTCGCCCTTGGCGAGGCCGTCGTCGGACTTCTTCGCGTTCTTCGCGTTCTTCGCCACCGTGATCCCTCACTTCCTGCGGGTCCGGAGACGTCGGGACCCGCTCCGAGTGCCCGCGCGGCACCCGCCCAACCCGCACCGCCGGGCCCGTCGACCGTCGGGCGGCGCCCCGGATGCAGGCGGGCGGGCCGAGTGCTGCAATGACTGCAGGGCCGGACTCGGTCGCGCGGACGCCCCCGCCACCGGGATCGCGGCCGGGCCCGAACCGTTCGTGTGAGGAGAGGTCATGCACCAGGACATCGCGGACATGGGGCCCGTCGACTACCTGATCGTCGAGTTCCCCGGCAGCCGGATGACGGGTGAGGGGCTCCCCCTCCTCGTCGACCTGGTCGACCGGGGCATCATCCGCGTCCTCGACCTGGCCTTCGTGCGCAAGGGCACCGACGGGTCGGTCGAGGCCATGGAACTGCGCGACACCGGTGACGAGGTCGACCTGACGATGTTCGAGGGGGCGTCCTCGGGACTGCTGGACCAGGGCGACCTGCAGGACGCCTGCGCCGCGCTCGAGGCGGGCAACTCCGCCGCCGTACTGGTCTACGAGAACCTGTGGGCCGCTCCCCTGGCCCGCGCGCTGCGGCGCGGCGGTGCCGAACTCGTGGCGAGCGGCCGTATCCCCATGGACAGCCTGGTGGCGTCGCTGGACGCGGCCGAGGCGGCGGCACCCGCGGGCGGGACCGCCGGCGCACGGTGACAGCGACGGCGGCCATCGCGCCGGGCCCACCTCAGCAGGGAGACGAGTGACATGCCAGGACTGCTTCGCGGGGTCGCCCGCACGGCCGTCATCTCCGGCACCGCCACGGCGGTGTCCAACCGGGTCTCGCGCCGGCAGGCGGGCCGGTGGGCCGAGCAGGACCGTGAGCGCCGGTTCGCCTACGGGCAGGAGGCCGCGCCCGCGGCGCCCGCCCCGGCCGAGCCGGTGCCGAACGCCGACGACATGACCACCAAGATCGACCAGTTGAAGCAGCTCGGTGACCTCAAGGCCCAAGGGGTGCTCACCGAGGAGGAGTTCCAGGACCAGAAGCGCCGGATCCTCGCTTGACGCACGACGGGCAGGGCGTGCGCGAGACGTCCCCGCAGGGCGGACGGACCCAGCCGGAGGAGGCGGACCGGCTGCGCGAGATGCTCCGCGATCCGGCGTATCTGAAGGCGCTCGTCTTCTCCGCGCTGATCGGCGTTCCGGTCTCCCTGCTGGCGTTCTTCTTCCTGGCCGGGCTGCACCAGCTGGAGCACGCGCTGTGGGCCGACCTGCCCGACACGCTGGGCTGGGACACGCCACCGTGGTGGTGGCCGCTGCCGCTGCTGGCGGTCGCCGGTGTCTGCGTCGGCCTGGTGGTCCGTCATCTTCCGGGCGCGGGCGGGCATGTGCCGGCGGCCGGGCTGCACGCTCCCGGAACGACCGCGGCCACCCTGCCGGGCGTCATCCTGGCGGCGTTCGCCAGCCTGCCGCTGGGCGCCACGCTCGGCCCCGAGGCCCCGCTGATCGCGCTGGGCGGCGGCCTGGCCATGCTGTTCGCGCGGCTGGCCCGGGCGCCGACGACCCCGCAGAGCGCGGCGCTGCTCGGTGCGGCGGGTGCGGCCGCGGCCCTGCCGGCGATCTTCGGCAACCCGCTGATCGGCGCGGTGATCCTGATAGAGGTCGCCGGGGTGGGCGGCCCGCGACTGTTCGCGGTGATGCTGCCGGCGCTCCTGTCCAGCGGCGTCGGGTCCCTCGTGTTCACCGGCTTCGGCCGCTGGACGGGCCTGTCCACCGGCAGCCTCACGCTCCACCTGGGCGTGCCGACCCCGCACATCGACGCCGGGGACGTCGTCTGGGCCATCCCCCTGGCCGCCGCCGTCGGTGTCGCCGTGCACCTGATCATGGACATCGGGCGGCTCGCCGCGGTCTTCGTCGCCGGGCGGCCGGTGCCCCGTACGGTGGTCTGCGCACTGGCCGCCGGTGTGTGCGGTGCCGTGTACACCCTCGTCACCGACCGGGACCCGGCGGACGTGGCGTCGTCCGGCCAGTCCACGCTGGCCCAGCTGGCTCAGGACCCGCACGCGTGGGGGGTCGGCGCGCTGATCGCCGTGCTGCTGTGCAAGGGCGCCGCGTACGCCGTGTGTCTGGGCAGTCTGCGCGGCGGCCCGATCTTCCCGGCGCTGTTCCTGGGAGCGGCGGCCGGTGTCCTGCTGTCACCCCTGCCCGGCCTGGGCGTCGTCCCCGGGCTGGCGGCCGGCATGGCGGCGGCGGGTGGCGCCGCGCTGCGCCTGCCGGTCAGCAGCGCGGTCCTGGTCGTCCTGCTCATGGGCGGGGCGGAGATGACACCGGTGGTACTCCTGGCAGCGGTCGTGGGCTTCGTCACGGTGGAACTCCTCCCCCCGGGCCGCACGGTCCCCCCCATCGGCAAGCCCGCGAAGGCCCCGGCTGCGCAGAAGGCGGGCGGCAGCCCCCGGGGCGCGTGAGGCGGACGGCGTGGGCAGGGGCCCGGACGTGCGGCCGAGGCGACCGCGCCGGAGCCGCCGTCCTCGCATCCGACGGCAGGCGCCGGGCGACCCGGACCCGGGGTGGCCGCCGCGAAGCCCACGGCACCCTGGAAGCCCGCCCGCACCACAGGTGCCGGGGCCACTCCCGGCGGTGCGCGCGAGATCCACGGCACGCACCCGGCGTCCGCCGCCAGGTGGGCGAACCCGCTGCGCCGGTCGGCGCAAACGCGGGCCCGGGCGCGTGGGGAGCGGCGGGGCGTGGTGGTTGGGTGGCGGGTGATCTCCGGGCTGGGGCCCGGGCAGCCGGCCGCGCAGTGCAGGAGACCGTGATCGTGAGTTCCCCCCAGGGCAGGCCCCGTGACGTCATTCCGCCGCAGTTGCTCAAGGGGCAGAAGGCGCTGGTCACCGGCGCGAACTCCGGGATCGGGCGGGCGACGGCCGTGGCGCTCGGGAAGGCCGGGGCGGATGTCGTCGTCAACTACGTGACGGGGGCGGAGGAAGCCGAGGCCGTGGCGGAGGAGATCCGGTCCCACGGCGTGCGGGCGGCCGCCTACGAGGCCGACGTCTCCGACGAGGGCCAGGTCGTCACCATGACGAACCGGATGATCGAGGAGTTCGGCACGGTCGACATCCTCGTCGCCAACGCCGGTCTCCAGCGGGACGCGCCGCTCACCGAGATGACCCTCGCCCAGTGGCGCGAGGTCATCGACGTCAACCTCACCGGGCAGTTCCTGTGCGCGAGGGAGGTCACCAAGGAGTTCCTGCGGCGCGGCGTCGTCCCGGAGGTGTCCCGCGCCGCCGGGAAGATCATCTGTATGAGTTCGGTGCACCAGATCATCCCGTGGGCCGGGCACGTCAACTACGCGGCGTCCAAGGGCGGGGTGCAGATGATGATGGGGACGCTCGCCCAGGAGCTCGCGCCGAAGAAGATCCGCGTGAACGCCATCGCCCCGGGCGCGATCCGGACGCCCATCAACCGCGACGCCTGGAACACCCCCGAGGCCCGCGCGGAGTTGCAGCGGCTCATCCCCTACGAGCGCATCGGCGAACCGGAGGACATCGCGTACGCCGCGGTCGGCCTCGCGTCCGACCTGTTCGACTACGTCGTGGGCGCCACCCTCTTCGTGGACGGCGGGATGACGCTGTTCCCGGGGTTCGCCACCGGCGGCTGACGGGCCGGCGGGCGGATCACCTCCGGTCGAGGGCCGCATCCAGGGTGAGGGCCGCGTCGACGAGGGCCAGATGGGTGAACGCCTGCGGGAAGTTCCCCAGCTGCCGCCCGGTGGGCGCGATCTCCTCCGAGTACAGGCCCAGATGGTTGGCGTACCCCATCATCTTCTCGAACACCAGCCGGGCCCGGTCCGTCCGTCCCGCGCGGGCCAGGGCGTCGACGTACATGAAGGTGCACAGCGAGAAGGTGCCCTCCGAGCCGGCCAGGCCGTCCGGCGACGCCTCGGGGTTGTAGCGGTAGACCAGGCTGTCGCTGACGAGTTCGTCCTCCATCGCGGTGAGGGTGGACGTCCACAGCGGGTCCTGGGGCGTGATGAAGCCGACCGTCGCCATCCGCAGCAGCGAGGAGTCGAGGACGTCGCTGCCGTAGTGCTGCACGAACGCCCGCCGGGACCGGCTCCAGCCCTTGTTCATCACCTGCTCGTAGCAGGCGTCGCGCGCCCTGCGCCAGCGGTCGGGGTCGGCCGGGCGGCCGTTGGCCTCGGCGAGCCGCAGCGCGCGGTCGAAGGCCACCCAGGACATGACCCGGCCGTAGGTGAAGTCCTGGCGGCCGCCGCGCGTCTCCCACAGGCCCTCCTCCGCCTGGTCCCAGTGGTCCACCAGCCAGTCCAGGTCGGTGAGGAGCGCGGTCCAGCCGTGGTGGGCCATCGGGTGTCCGTGCCGGTGCGCGAAGTAGATGCTGTCGAGGGCCTCGCCGTAGATGTCGAGCTGGAGCTGCCCGGCGGCGCCGTTGCCGATGCGCACGGGCGCCGAACCGGCGTAGCCCGCCCAGTGGTCCAGGGTCTGCTCGTCGAGGTCGGAGGAGCCGTCGACCCGGTACATGATGTTCAGCGGGCCGGTGGCGCCGTGGCCTCCGGCACGCTCTCTGACCCGGTCGGTCAGCCACTGGATGAACGCCTGCGCCTCCTCGGTGAAGCCCAGGCCCAGCAGGGCGTACACGGAGAAGGACGCGTCCCGGATCCAGGTGAACCGGTAGTCCCAGTTGCGTTCGCCGCCCAGTTGCTCGGGCAGCGCGGCGGTGGGGGCGGCGACGACGGCTCCGGTGGGCGCGAACGTCATCAGTTTCAGGGTGATCGCGGACCGCTCCACCGTTTCGCGCCAGCGGCCGGTGTAGCGGGACTGGTGCAGCCACGACCGCCAGTACCGCACGGTCTCCTGGAACATCTCCCCGTACTCGGCGAGCCGTACCGTCCGCGCGGTCCCGTCGCCGCCCCATTCGAGGATCAGTCCCCGCTCCTGGCCGGCCTCCAGCGTCATCGTGAAGTGCAGGGCGTCGCGCCGGTCGGCGAGGACGTCCATCAGCCGCTCGTCGTGCGGTTCCCGGATCGGGTGCACGGTGAGACGCGTGCCGTCGTCGGCGGTGAACGTGGCCCCGTGCGTGGTGATGTGCAGCCGGTGCGGGCGGCGTCCGTAGTCGAACCGGGGGGCGATCTCCACCTCGAACGTCATCCGTCCCCGTACACAGCGGACCATCCGCACCAGGCGGTGCCGTTCGGTGACGGTGGTGCCGGTGACGGGCATGAAGTCGTGTATCTCGCCGGCGCCGGCCTCGGTCATGTAGCGGGTCACCAGGATCGCGGTGTCCGGGAGGTACAACTGCTTGGTCGCGTACGCGCCGTGCCGGGGCCGGACCGTGCAGTGCCCGCCCTTGTCCTTGTCCAGCAGGGCGCCGAACACGCTCGGCGAGTCGAAGCGCGGGGCGCAGAACCAGTCGACGCTGCCGTCGGTGCTCACCAGGGCGGCGGTCTGCAGGTCCCCGACCAGGCCGTGGTCCTCGATGAGGGGGTAGTCGTCCATCGGGGCGGACCTCCCGGTGTGCCGGTCCCGGTCTCCCCCTCCGC
Source organism: Streptomyces sp. NPDC059852 (assembly GCF_042731455.1). NCBI lineage: Bacteria > Bacillati > Actinomycetota > Actinomycetes > Kitasatosporales > Streptomycetaceae > Streptomyces > Streptomyces sp. NPDC059852. The sequence goes on from NZ_JBHWJK010000020.1 coordinate 104,174, forward strand.
CTCAGGGTAGGACGGCGGTCCCGGATCGGCGCGCGGGACTCCGGGCGCCGCGGTCAGCCGGCCAGCCCGTAGACGCTCTTCCCCACCAGGTACAGGCCGATGAGGACGCTGCCGGCGACGATCGCCTGATGGGCGTGGTCCGCCATCCAGGTGCGCATCGCCAGCAGCCGCCGCCGGGCCCGTTCCGGGCGGACCGCGATGTACGTCTCGACGACGAGCAGACTGGCGGTGGCCAGGAGGCAGAACGCGACGAGGACGAACCACGTCGAGGTGTGGTCGCCGTCGGCGTCCACCACGGTCACGGCTCCGGCGGCGACCAGGCCCCACGGCTGGAGCAGTACGGCGAGGACGGCGGCGGGCCAGACGGCGCCCCGTTCCAGCCGGGAGCCGAGGAACGACGACGAGCCGCCGCCCGGGTGTGCGGAGGCGTCCTCGCCGGAGGGCGTGCGGGCCGTACGGTCACGGCGCCCGTCCACCTCCGCCTCGCCGCCGCGGCGGCGCAGCAGGTGCCTGCGCACGCCGTAGGCGACCAGCGCGACCCCGATGGCGAGTTTGACGGCGAGGCCGGCCGTGGACGGCGGTGAGCGCGGTTCCGGCGGTCTGCCGCCGGTCAGGGTCAGGACGAGGACCAGGACGGCGACGAAGCACGCCATCCATCCGGCGATGAAGGCGAGCCCGGTGCGTACGCCCCTGGCCGACGCCACCACGAGGACGAACGCCATCAGCGGGAGGGGATCGAGCGTGATGGCGAGGGCGACGAGCATCAGGTCGAGGACCATGGGCGATCCCATCGGGCACGGTACGGCTCGAGCGTACGCACGCGCGTCGGCCGCCCGCATCTTCGCGCGAGCGCTCACGCGGGGCGGCCGACGGGGTGCCGGGTACCGCGTCCTCGCGCACTCTGTACGTGGGAAGGAGCGGCTCGATGAAGACTCGCCGGCGTCGGGCGTCACCGCTGCGCGCCGCCTGGTGGCGTGAGCGTGCCCGGGCGTCGACCGTGTGGGCGAAGGCCGTCCACGCGCGGCTGGAGCGCCGGTTCCCGGTGATCACCGGGATCGTGGACCGCCTGGTGTCGGTGAACGTCTTCGACTCGGCCACCCGGATCGCCGCGCAGTGCTTCCTGACGGCCGTGCCGCTGCTGTTCGTGCTGAGCGCGTACGCGCCGGAGTCGGTGCAGGAGCAGGTGACGACGTCCATCACCACGATGTTCGGGCTGACCGGGCAGGCCAAGACCGACGTGGAGCAGACGTTCCACCCGCCGTCGGAGGATCTGCGCCAGGCGACGGGTGTGGTGGGCGGTCTGATGGTGCTGTTGTCGGCCACCGCGGTGAGCCGGGCCGTGCAGCGGCTGTGCCGCAGGGCCTGGGTCATGCCGCGCTCGCGGACGAAGGTGGCGCCGTGGCGGTGGCTGGCCTGGATCGCGCTGTGGCTGGCCGCGCTCGTCGTACAGGGACTGCTGCAGAACGGGTTCGGGCTCGGGGCGACGTTGGGGTTCCCGATCGTGCTGCTGATGCAAGCCCTGCTGTGGTGGTGGACGCAGCATCTGCTGCTGGGCGGCGCCGTACCGTGGAAGCCGCTGCTGCCGGGTGCCGTCATCACGGCGGTCGCGGTGAGCGGCCTGTCGGTGACCGCGCACTTCTACATGCCGCGGGCGCTCAACCGGGCGCTCGCCGACTACGGTTCGGTCGGCTCGGTCTTCGTCATGCTGTCCTGGCTGATCGTGGTGTGCGTCGCCGTGGCGATCGCCCTGAGCGTGGGGGCCGTCCTGTCCCAGGAGCCGTTCCTGCGCGGCCGGTTGGGTCCGCTCCCGACGGCACCCGACGCATCCGCGCCGCAGTGACGCGCGCGGGGCGGCGGGCGGCCCGTGCGCGGCCGCCGTCGGCCGCGTGGACGGGGCGGTCGTCCTCGCCTATGGTTCCTCCGCACGCGATCTTCCGCGGGCCGTTTCCACTCGTCGCCCGTGGGGGGTCGTCGTCATGTCCGTTTCCTCTGATCCGCTTCCGCCGCCGGGCACCCGTCTGCCCGGCGGCGTGCGGCCCGCGTCGCAGGTGCTCATGGCGGTTGTCTGCGTGCTGTTGGCGGGCGTCGCGCTGACCGATCTGTTCGCGGTCTTCGCCGGTCTCCGGATCCGCACGCTGACCGGGACCGACCCCGCGCGGGCGCTCGACGGCGCGTACACGCTGTACGAGCGGGCCGGTGACCTCCAGGGGATGGTGACCCTGCCCGGCATGGTCGTCTTCGTCGTCTGGTTCTACCTGATGCGACGGGACCTGGGCGTGCTGGCGCCCGACGCCTTCCGCAACGGCCGGGGATGGGCCATCGGGGGCTGGCTGATCCCGCTGGCGAACCTCTGGATGCCGTATCGCGTCGCCGTCGACATGTGGGGCGCGGCGGCACCCCTGCCGCAGGAGGGGGAGTCGCGACGGACGTCGTTGTGGCCGGTGAACCTGTGGTGGGGGCTGTTCGTCGGCGGGACGCTGCTCGGCCGGTACGCCTCGTCGGAGTACGCCGACAGCGACGGCGTCACCGAGGTGCGGGAGGCCGTGGCGCAGTACATCGCGGCCGATCTCCTGAACGCCGGTGCCGCGGTGGCCGCCGCGTACGTCGCGGTCCGGCTGACGGCGATGCAGCGGTTCAAGGCGGCCCGTGGACCGTTCGCGGGCTGAGCCGGGCGCGCGTGCCCGCCCGGCCCGCCGGTGGTCAGGGCTGCGTCTCGTGTTCCGTGTCGTCGGGGGCGGGGGCGGGGGCGGAGGTGCGGTCGCGGGTGAACCAGGCGACGGCCCACAGGGCGACGCCGACCAGCAGCAGCACGCCAGCGATGCGGTACTCGTCGCCGGGGCGTCCGGACGACCACGGCAGCACCAGGTACAGGCAGGCGACCGCCCCCACGACGGGCAGCACACGGCCGGCCCGGAAGTGCGGGGTGTCGACCCTGTCCTTGCGGAGCACCAGGACCGCCACGTGCACACCGGCGAAGACGGTGAGCAGCAGCAGCGACGTCGTGCCGCCGAGCAGGGCGACGACCGGGCTGTCCGGGTTCAGCGAGACGAACGTGATCAGGCCGAAGGCGATGACCGTGGTGAACAGGATCGCGGCCTGCGGGGTGCGGCGCACCGCGTGCACCTTGGCCAGGAACGGCGGCAGGACGCCCTTGCGGCTCATCCCGTACAGCAGCCGGCTCGCCATCATCATGTTGATCAGCGCCGAGTTGGCCACGGCGAACATGGAGATGAACGGCAGCAGATCGGAGATGGGGAAGTCGGGAGCCGCGGTCTGCACGACGGTGGCGAGCGGCGTCTCGCTGTCGGCGAGGCGGCCGACGGGCACGACCGCGACCGCGCACACGGACACCAGGACGTAGATCAGGCCGGTGACGCCGAGCCCGGTGAACATCATGCGGGGGAAGATGCGGGACGGTTCCCTGGTCTCCTCCGCCATGTTGACCGAGTCCTCGAAGCCGACCATCGCGAAGAACGCCAGCGAGGTGGCGGTGCTGACGGCGAGGAAGACGTTCTTGTCGGAGGCGGTCTCGAAGGCGACGACGCGGGAGAAGTCGGCGTTCCCCCCGGCGATGAACCAGCCGCTGATCAGGACGACGAGCAGCAGACCCGACAGCTCGACGGCCGTCAGGAACACGTTGACCTTGAGGCTTTCGCTGACGCCCCGCAGGTTGACGAGCAGCACCAGCCCCATGAAGCCGAGGGCGATGGCGAGGATCAGTCCGTCGCCGCCGTCGAGGCCGAACCCGGTGACCAGGTTGGCCGCGAAGGCTCTGGAAGCCGCCGACGCCGAGGTGATGCCGGAGCACATCACGGCGAAGCACACCAGGAACGTCAGGAAGTGCTTGCGGAACGCCTTGTGCACGTACAGGGCGGCGCCCGCGGCCTCGGGGTACTTGGTGACCAGCTCCAGATAGGAGCACGCGGTGATCAGGGCCACGGTGAACGCGATGACGAACGGCAGCCAGGCCGCTCCCCCGACCTCCCCGGCGACCTGTCCCGTCAGGGCGTAGATGCCGGTGCCCAGGATGTCCCCGACGATGAACAGCAGCAGCAGACCGGGACCCATGACCCGTTTGAGCGCGGGCTCGCCGTCCGCGTCCATGGCGGGTGAATCCTTCTGTCCCGTGGATGTCATGGCGTACTCCTCGTCGTGGTGGTGGCCGGGGCCCTCACTGATGACGACTACTGCCCTGATCCATGCGCCGCATGTGCGTCACGGGAAACGCCGAGGCCCGTCCGCGTCATGCGGACGGGCCTCGTCTCGGAGCGCCGGGCAGGCCTTGCACCTGCATCTCCCCGCAGGAAGCGGGGCGTCTTTCCTTGGACCACCAACGCAGGGTCGGAGACCGCGAGTTGCGGTGACCGGCTCTGGGAGCAGCTTAGTACATCCGGGTGAGTGCCCGTGACACGGCCCCGGGGTCAGCCGCCCAGCAGGGGCAGGGTGAGGCCGCATCGGACGGGCCGGGCGTGCGCCGGGTCGAGGGCGTTCCGTACGAGCTGCGCGGCGTTGGTGTCGTAGGCGAGCGACAGATGGTCCGAGACGTCCTGCGGGCAGACGTCCTGGATCAGGATGTTGCGCACGGTGGCGCCCGGACCGGCCGTCAGGAAGTTGTTGCGGTAGGGCGTGGCGAAGAGGTCGTACCGGGTGGAGACCACGGTGTAGGAGACGCCGGGCTGGGTGTCGCCGTCCCGGTCGAGCCTGCGGTTCACCTCTGAGCCCACCATCTGGTCCGACCACGCCTGGCCGACCAGCGTGGACATGGCCGGGTCGAGGCCCAGCCGGCCGGTCACCGTGCCGACGCCGGAGAGGTTCCCGCCGTGGTTGGACGGGGCCAGGGCGATCAGCCGGCGCACCTTGCCGCGCTTGGGGTGCGCCGGGTCGGTGCCGCCCTCGAACCGCAGATACCAGCGCGGGGTGGGGCCGCCGCCCTGCGAGTGCCCGACGAGGTCGACCTTGCGGGCGCCGGTGGCCTTCAGGACGCGGTCGACGTACCGGGCGATCTGCCGTGCCGACGTCGGCACGGGGCCGGTGGCCTTGAACGGATTGCCGGGCGTGCCGCCGTAGTTGGGGGCGAAGACGCAGTACCCGAGGCTCTTCAGGTAGGGCGCCAGCATGCTCCAGTTGTTGTAGGCGTTCGCCGCCGAGCCGTGCAGGAGGACGACGGGACGGGGATGCGTCCGCGAGGGGCGGCACGTCCAGTCGTCGGCCCCGGCGGGAGCCGCCTCCGGGTGGACGAGCCCGTACGCCACCGCCGTGGCGAGGTCGAGCGCGGGGGGCGCGGGCGCGGGCTCGGTGGACGCGGTGGCCGTGCCCGTCAGCGTCAGGGCCAGGGACAGTGCGGCCGACGCGCACAGTGCGGCCCGGCGCCCGTTCGGCCTGTTCGCACGGCTCCGGGAAAGCGTCCGGTCGGCCATCGTCACTCCTTGTCCCTGGCCGGCCCAGTGCCGACGCGAAGATCATCGGGGGCCGCCGGGGCGTCGGGTGGCGGGGCCGCCCACGGCACCCTCCGATGGAGCAGGCGCTTTTCATCCGGGCGGCCCAGCCGGTGCCGGGGGCTCGGGTCAGGCCGCCGCCTTCTTGCGCCGGCGGCCGCCTCCGGCGAGGGCGTCGATCAGCTCCTGGCGGCTCATCCGGGACCGGCCGGGGATCTCCCGCTCGGTGGCCCGTTCGTACAGCTCGGCCTTGCTGAGCTCGCGCAGTTCGCTCTTCTTCGGGGCGGCGGAGGTCTTGCGTGCCGAGCTCTTCGGCTTGGCAGCGGACCGGGGCGGGGACTTCCTGGCGCGCCGTGCACCGCCTCGCTCGCCGTCCCGCTCTCCGCCGCGCTCCTTGCGGCCGGAGCGGGCGCGGTCGATGCTGCCCTGGAGGACCTCCATGAGGTCGACGACGTTGGTGGCGGTCGGCGGTTCCTCGGCCGGGGCGATCTCCTGTCCCTCCGCCTTGGCCCGGACCAGCTCGCGCACCTTCTCCTCGTACGTGTCGTGGTAGCGGGACGGATCCCACGGGCCGCTCAGGGCGTCGACCAGCTGGAGCGCCATGTCGAGTTCCTTGCCGCCGCCGGCCCGCCGCTCCGGGAGCTGCGGCAGCTCGCGGGTGGGGTCGCGCACCTCGTCCGCCCAGTGCAGGGTCTGGAGCATCAGCACCTTCTCCTCGGCCCGCAGCGCGGTGAGGTACTGCTTGCCCCGCATCACGAAGGTGGCGACCCCGGCCCGGTTGGCCCTCTCCAGGGCGGCGCGCAGGAGTTCGTACACCTTGAGGTGCTCCTCGCCGCGCGGGGCGAGGTAGTAGGGGCGGGCGAAGTACACCGGCTCGATCTCGTCCAGGTCGACGAAGTCGGAGATCTCGATGGCGCGGCTGCGGCCCGGCGCGATCTCGTCCAGCTCGTCCGGCTCGACGACGACGTACTCGCCGTCGGCGACCTCGAAGCCCTTGACGATGTCGTCGCCGGACACCTCCTCGCCGGTGCGCTGGTTCACGCGGCGGTTGCGGATGCGGTCGGAGGTGCCGCGCTGGAGCTGGTGGAAGTGGATCGTGTGGTCCTGGGTGGCGGTGTAGAGACCGACCGGCACGCTGACCAGTCCGAACGTGATCACACCTGTCCAGATCGCCCGTGCCATGACCAGTCCGCTCCGTCGTCGTCCGCTGTCGCCCTCCACGCTGGCACCCGTGCGGCGGACGCGCGCGGCGAGCCGCACCGGCCGGGGGCCGACCGGTGGAACCCGGCGCCCCGGACGCGCCGGGAGGGGTGAACCCCGCCGGGACTGGAAACCTGGTGTCCATGGCACGAGCGACACCCGGCACGGACACCTCGGGAATGACGACCTTCGGGACGCTGGACGAGCTGGCCGAGCTGGTCGCCACCCGCCGGGGGCTGTACGTGCGGTGGTCCCTGGGGCCCGCCACGGACATGGCGGCGATGTCGAGCAGGGACGACCTCACCGGTCTGGCGCTGCCCGGCCTGTCCGCGAACCCGCTGGACGTGGAGGAGTGGTGGGAGGGCCGGCCGGTCCAGGTCTGGGTCGCCCGGCGCCTGTACGACTACTCGCACCTGCCCCGCCTCAAGGACAGCCGGACCCGGCCGTGGGTCCTGACGGCCCGGGAGGCGGCCCGCGGCCCCGACAACGAGCCGCTGGTCACGGACGTACGGCCGCTGGGCTGGATCGGCGACCGTGTCATCAGCGAGGCCGACCGTGTCGTCCGGCGGCACCGGGACTCCTGGGGCCCGCTGGACCGGGGCGGAACGGGCGGCGGCTGAGCGGCTCGGCCGGAGCGGATGGGGGTACCCGGCCCGTCCCATCGAGCGAGGAGGACCGTCATGAGTGAATCGACCCCGTCGCAGGCCGAAGGCGACCGCGACCAGGACGGCACGCAGGACACGGCCGAGGAGGTGGCCCGCACGACCCCGTCGCAGGCCGAGGGCGACCGCTCCGACGAGGACGACGACCCGTCGGACGATCCCTCCCCGGAGCGCCGGGCGGAGTGGGAGAGCGGCTGGTCGGAGCCCTGAGCCCCGCCTCCCGCCCCTGCCGCCGTCAGCGGTTCCGGGCGCCCCGTCCCGGCCGGCTCCGGTGGAGGTGTTCCAGGGCGTCGAGGACGACGGTGCGGCGGTACCACGAGCGCCAGGCCGCGACGTCCGCCGCCAGGCGCGCGAGTTCCGCACGCCGGGTGGCGGCCGGCCAGATGCCCGGTCCGTTCCTGTGCAGGGTCAGCGTGCCGGTGCAGTACCCCTCGGGAGTGATCATCGGCTCGCTGTACACGGCCCGGCAGCCGGCGGCCAGCAGGGCCTGGCCGGCCGGGTGGGCCGCGAGGGCCTCGTCGGCGGCGACGTCGGGCACGGCCACGGGCTGGAGCCGTTCCTGCGCCACGGCGCACACCACCGGCGCCCCGGTGACGAGGGCGACCTCGTCCCAGTAGTCGGCGTCGAGCCCACGATGCCCTTCGAGGAACAGCGCGTGGTCCTGGGCCGGGTCCGTGAGGTGGACCTCGCCGGCGTCGGCCTCGGACACGGCGATCGCCGTGTCCAGGGCGGCGGCGAGGAGCTGCCGCCGGTCGGTGACGTCTCCGCCGTACGATCGCAGGAACGCGCTGTCGGGGGGCGGGGCGTGGGTGCCGCGTCCCGCGAACCAGTGGGCCTCCGTCTGCGGCGGGGGTGCCGTGACGACGGCCGAGGCGAGGACCCGCAGCGGCACGTTGCACTGCTGGGAGCCCTCCCGCAGCAGCGCGAACGCGGCGTCGGGGCCGGGCAGGCCGTAGCGGGCGATGAGCATGCCCTGCGCGATGCCGATGAGCCCGCTGGTGCGGGCCTTGGCGCGGAGCCCGAAGATCTCGCGGCGCAGGTGGTCCGCTTCGGCGGGCGGGTTCCCGTGCCGGGGTGGCCGTGCGGGCGCGCCGGGGGCGGGTGCGGGGGGCAGGGACGTGAGCGCCTCGATGAGCGTGCCGTGGAGGCGGAGACCGGGGAGGTCGTCCTGCTCCAGCTCCTTGCGGAGCTCCGGTGTCGCCACCACGAGGACGGGGGCGCCCGCGAGGTGTGCGGTCTCGTTCCGGAGGGTCTGGCGGGCCGCCTCGTCGACCGTGGGGACGGCCATCATGTCGAGGATCAGCCGGTGCCCTTGACGGACGGCACGGTCCAGATGCCGTGTCAGTTGTCGGGCCAGCTGGACGCGGCAGTCGGCATCCAGCGCGCCGGCCAGGCACACCACCGTGACACGGTCGGTGGCCGGCACCATCGTGAGGGGGGAACGACTCGTCATCGTGCCTCGCTCTTCCGCTCCTGTCGGCCGCGTGCGTCGGACGGGCGGGGCGCCGGTGTGGCCGCCGCCCGACCGCATCTCCACCCTCGCTCGGCTGTGCCGTGAGGGCAAGGAGAGAACTGTGGCGAGAGGAACGCGCCGGGGCCTGCCGGGCCGGAAGGGCCGGTCAGGGGCGGGTCCGGGTGCCGGCCGCCGGTTCCGCCGGGCGGGTCGGGGGCGGGGCGGGCAGCAGGGAGCGGGCCGCGACGACGACCTCGTCGGCGGTTATGCGCAGCAGGCAGGGGTCGGGGGTGTCACCGTGCGGGTCCCCGGGCGGTCCCGGCGCGTACAGCGCGATGTGCCGGCGCAGGGGCGGCGGCCCCCACAGGTGGGGCGGGACCGGTCCGAACAGGGTCACGGACGGAGTGCCGTGGGCCACCGCGAGGTGGGCGAGGCCGGTGTCGCCGCTGATCAGGAGTGCCGCGTGGGCGACGAGGGCCGAGAGCCGGGCGAAGGGCAGCCCGCCGGGCAGCAGGTCCCACGGGGGCAGCCCGGCGCGTTCGGCGATCTCCCTGACGAGGGCGTCCTCGCGGGGTCCGCCGGTGAGCACGACGCGATGGCCCGCGGCGCGCAGATCCCGTACGACGGCGGCGTACCGTCCGGCCGGCCAGCGGCGGGCGGCGGACTCCGCGCCGGGGTGGACGACGACGGCGCCGGGCGCCGGCGACGGGACTCCGGGCGGCGGGAGCCGCACGTCCTGCGGGTCGGCGGCGATGCCGTGGGCGGCGAGGAAGCGGCACCAGCGCTCCCGCTCGTGCTCGTCGGCCCGCCAGACGGGCGTCCCGTCCGCGAAGGCGAGGAGGGTGCGCGGGCGCAGGGCGGCCAGGGCGTCGCGGCTCGCGGGTCCGTTGCCGTGCAGGTCCACGGCCAGGTCGGGCGGGGGCCCGGTCCAGTGGGTCAGGTCGGGGACACCGCGGCCGGGGGCCTCGGCGGGCAGGATGTCGTCGACGGCCCCGGTGGCGAGGGCGGCCTCCTGGAGGGCGGGGGGCAGCGCGAGGACGACGTGGTCCCCGGGGAAGGCGCGCCGCAGCCCCCGCAGCGCCGGGACACCGGCCAGGAGGTCGCCCAGGCCCAGCGCCCGCAGGACGAGCACACGACGCCGGTGGCCGGTCATCGCCCGGCCCGGCCCGGCGTGAGGGCCGCCCGCTCGGCGATGCCGGTGGTGGAGCGGCCGTCCAGGTAGGGGAAGAGGACGACCTGGCCGCCCCAGCTCTCCACGAGGGCCGCTTCCGGCAGGCGGGTCATGGCGTAGTCGCCGCCCTTGGCCCAGATGTGCGGGCGCAGCTCGGCGAGGAGGCGTTCCGGGGTGTCCTCGTCGAAGACGGCGACGGCGTCGACGCACTCCAGGGCCTGCAGGACGCGGATCCGGTCGGCCTCCGGGACGAGGGGCCGGCCCGAGCCCTTGCGGCGGCGCACCGAGGCGTCGGAGTTGACGCAGACGACGAGGCAGTCGCCGGTGCGCCGGGCGGCCTGCAGCAGGGCCACATGGCCGGCGTGGAGCAGGTCGAAGCAGCCGCCCGCCGCGACGACGGTGCCACCGGCGGCCCGCACCCGGGCGGCCGTGCGCAGCGCGTCGCCGGTGGGCTCCCGGCCGGCGGGCCGGGGTCCGGCGGGGGCCGTGCCGACGGCGTCCGAGCGCACCCCGCCCTCGGCGACGTAGCGGGTGGCGGCGTGCACGGCCTGCCGTACGGCCGTCTCGACGAGGTCGCCGTCGGCGAGGCATCCGGCGGCGGTGGCCGCGAACCGGTCGCCGGCCCCGCAGGCGTCGCCGTCGGCGGTGACGGGCGAGGGCACCAGCAGGGGGGTGCCGCCGTGCGAGAGCAGGGCGCCTCGTCCGCCGAGCGTGACGGCCACGGACGCGGCGCGCCAGGCGTGGACGAGCCGGTCGGCGTCCTGGGCGGCACCGTGCAGGTCGTGGTCCGGTTCCTGCCCGGTGTCCGCGGGGGCGGCCCGGTGGGCGAGGGCGTGTGCCTCGGCGGCCGACGGGGTGGCGAGGCGGACGCCCGGGACGGGTGGGCCGCCGCGCGGGTGGGGGTCCCAGGTGAGCGGGACCCCGCCCGCCGCGGCGGCGAGGTCGTCGCGCAGGACGCCGGCGGTGTCGCGGCCGTAGTCGGCGACGAGGACGGCGCCCGCCTCGGCGATCGCCCGCCGGGCCGCCTCGGTGGCCTCCCGCGCGCGCCCGTCGCCGTCGTCGAGGCGCAGCAGGGGCCGCCCGTCCACGAGGACGCGGGTCTTGCTGGACAGCGCGCCGGTGAGCGGGAGTTCGACCAGGTCCACCCTGCCGTCGAGGAGGTCGCGCAGGGTGTCGCTGGCGGGGTCGTCGCCGAGTGCGGTGACCAGGGTGACCGGCCGGCCGTCGGCGGCGGCGAGACAGGCGGCGAGCGCGGCGCCGCCCGGCCGGGAGGTGCGGCGGGGCCCGCTGACGACGGGGACGGGCGCGTCGGGCGCGAGACGGTCGACGCGGCCGTGGACGTCGTGGTCGAGGAGGGCGTCGCCGACGACCAGGAGCGGGGCGGGAGCCGTCATGCGCCCTCCTCGGTGAGCAGGGCCCAGCGCTGCTCGGCCTGGCGCCGCCGGGCCGCCGTCCGGCGCTCCACCGCCTCGTCGAACGTCTCGCAGAGCATGTGGACGGCGACGAGGTGCAGTTCCTGGACGGTGGCGGAGGTCGCCGCGTCGATGCACAGGGCGTCGTCGGCGGTGCCCGCGAGCGGGTTGGGTGCCGGGCCGGTGAGCGCCCAGACGGGCATGCCGATCCGGTGCGCCTGGTCGGCGGCGACGAGCAGGTTGGCGCTGGCGCCGCTGGTGGACAGCAGCATCAGGACGTCTCCGGCCCGGCCGTGGGCGGCGACCTGCCGGGCGAAGATCTCCTGGACGCCGTAGTCGTTGGCGATGGCGGTCGTCGCGGAGGTGTCGGCGTGCAGGGCGACCGCGGAGAACGGGGGGCGGTCGTCGCGGTAGCGGCCGACGAGTTCGGCGCTGAGGTGCTGGGCCTGTGCGGCGCTGCCGCCGTTCCCGGCGACGAGGAGCCGGGCCCCGCCGTCGAGGGTGGTGGCCAGCGAGGTTCCCCAGCGCCTCAGCAGCGGGCCCGCGTAGCCGCGGAACCCGGTGAGCGCCCGCATCAGGTCGTCGCAGTGGGTGACGTCGGAGGCGAGTTTCATCGCAGGGCTCCCGAGAGCGAGGGGACGGAGGAGACCGCGCTGTAGGCGCGGGTGACGCCGTCGGCGACGCGGTCCCAGGTGTACCGGGACAGGACGCGGCGGCGGCCCTGGGCGCCGTACCGGGCGAGCCGGTCGGGGTCGGCCAGCAGGCGGCGGACGGCGGCGCTGATGTCGTAGTCGTCGTCGGCGGGGACGAGTTCGCCGGTCATGCCGTCCACGACGGTGTCGAGCTGTCCGCCGACGGCGGTGGCGAGGACGGGCGCGCGGCAGGCCATGGCCTCGACGGGGACGATGCCGAACGGCTCGTAGCGGGGCAGGGACAGCACCAGGTCGGCGCTGGACAGCAGGGCGGGCATGGCGTCGCGGCCGATCGCGCCGAGCAGGGTGACCCGGTCGGCCACGCCGTGCTCCTCGGCGATCGCGCGCAGCCGTTCGGCCTCGGGTTCGGCGAGCAGCAGGGCCTGTTCGGGGCCTCCGGCGATGAGGAGTTCGGCGCCGGGGATGTCCGCGAGGGCGCGGATCGCGCGGTCGAAGCCCTTGCGGGGCACGAGCCGTCCCACGGCGAGCAGTCGGCGGGGCGCGGAGGCCGGGCGGCGGGCGTCGGCGCGCGGGGTGAACCGCTCGGGGTCCACGCCGCACGGGACGACGGAGATCTTCCGCCGGGACAGTCCCATGGCCTCCAGTTCGCACACCTCGTCCTCGCAGGTCGCGATGATGCGGGCGCACTCGCGGCCGATGACGGTCTCGATGGCGACGCGGTCGCGCGGGCTGGTGTCGGCGGCGCCCTGGTGGCGCCGCTTGACGGTGCCGAGGGCGTGGTAGGTCTGCACGACGGGCACGCCGAGCCCGTAGGCGCCGGACAGGGCCGCCCAGCCGGACATCCAGAAGTGGGCGTGCACCACGTCGGGCGGGGCCGCCGCCCACTCGCGGGCCAGGAAGGCGCCGAACTCCGGTATGTAGGGCGGGAGTTCGTCCTTGGGGACGGGGGCCGCGGGTCCGGCGGGGACGTGGACGACCTGGTATCCGTCGGGTGTGGTGACGCGGTCCGGCGGCCGGGGGTCGTCCCGCCGCGTGTACACGGTGACGTCGTGCCCGCGCCGGACGAGGTGCGCGGCGAGCTGCGCCACGTACACGTTCTGCCCGCCCGCGTCGGGGCCGCCGAGCGCGGCCAGCGGGCTGGCGTGCTCGGAGACCATGGCGACACGGCCGGCCGAGGGGTGCCTCGTAGTCATCGGGTGACCTCCTTGATCAGGCGCTCCCAGTCGTCCAGGAACCGTCGTTCCGAGTAGCGGGCCCGTACCGCGGCCCGGGCCGCCTCCCCCGTCGCGCGGGCGTCGGCGGGGTCCGCGAGGAACCGGCGCAGCGCGTCGTGCAGGACGTCGAGCCGGTTGGAGACCACGCCGGCGCCCTCGGGCACGGCCTCGCGGACCTCGGTGGTGTCCAGGGCGACGACGGGCATGCCGAGGAACATCGCCTCCAGCAGGGACAGTCCGAGCGAGGTCCAGCGCACGGGGTGCAGATAGGCGCGGCACCGTGCCATCGCCGGGTGCAGCTCGCTCTGCGGCAGGTCGCGGCTGCGCAGCAGGGCGGGCGGCAGGCCGAGGTGGCCGGCGAGCCCTTCGGTGCGCATGCCGAACACGTCCAGCGGGGCGGCGCGCGCGAAGCCGGGCAGCAGGTCGGTGCCGGTGGTCCGGCCGCGCCGGACGGGCTCGTTGACGACGACCGCGGCGCGCGGCTCTTCGCCCGTCCACAGCGGTCCGGGGTCGATGATGCCGTGCTCGACGACGGTGGTGGGGGCGCGGCCGTTGTCCCACATCAGCCGGTTGAAGTGGGTGACGTGCACGAGGGTGATGTCGGTCCGGTCGGCCAGCGGGTGCCGGGTGCCGACGGGGGTCTCGTGCGGGCTGTTGTGCTCGACGTACACGGCGGGGACGTCGGCGCCGGGACGCCGGCCCGTCCAGCGTGCGGCGAGGTCGAGCTCGTGCGGCCGTTGCAGCACCATGAGGTCGATGTCGGCGTCGCGCAGCTCCTCCGGGGTCACCTCCCGTACCCGTTCCGGCCACTGCCAGGTCCTGGCGCGGCCGAGGCCGTCGGGTCCGCGGTCGGGGGTGACGGGCACCAGGCAGGTGGCGGGGCCCTGGACGAAGGTGGTCAGCCAGGAGCCGTGCACATGCCACACGAGTACGTTCATGTCGTCTCCGCGAGGAGTTTGTGCACCGCGGCCACCACGTCGTCGGCCGTGACCTCGTCGAGGCACGGGTGGCCGGGTACGGGACAGGTCAGGGCCCGGGTGCCGGCGCACGGCGCCCGCTGGTCGCCGAGGAGCACGCAGGGCACCCCGTACGGCGCCCAGCGGTCGGCCGGGACGACCGGCGCGAACAGCGACACCACGGGGGTGCCGACGGCCGCGGCCAGATGGGCGGGCCCGGTGTTGCCGCACACGACGGCGTCGGCGGTGCGCAGGACGCCGGAGAGGGTGCGCGGGTCGGTCCGGCCGCCGAGGTCGACGGCCGTGCCACCGCTGACGGCACGGGTCAGGCCGGTCTCACAGGGACCGCCGGTGACGACGACCCGGTGGCCGGCGTCGGCGAGCGCGGCGACGGCCTCGGCGCAGTGGTGAGGGCTCCAGGTGCGGGCGGGGGCGCTGGCGCCGGGGTGCACCACCACGTACGGGCCGTTGCCGGTCAGGGCGATGGTGTCGGGCGGCGGCAGCACGCGAAGCCGTCCGTCGTCCCCGGCGGGCAGGGTGAGGCCCAGGGCGGCGGCGGTGTCCAGGGCGGCCTCGGCCTCGTGCCGGCCGGGGCGCCGCCGGTGCCGTACGTCGAGCAGCCGGCCGGGGTGGTCGACGCTGTCGGCGCCGATGCGCGGGACGCCGGCGAGGCGCAGCAGCAGGGCGGTGGGCAGCGGGCTCTGGTGGAAGGAGGTGAGGACGAGTGCCGTGTCGAAGGCGGCGTCCCGCAGGCGGCGCAGCAGTCCGTCGACGTCGGCGTCCGCGACGGACGGGGGGTCGAAGCCCTCCCAGGGGGCGTCCCACACGAGGACGTCGTCGACGTGGGGCAGCAGGCGGGCGGCGCTTTCGCCGCGGGGGCCGCAGAGCAGGGTGACGTGGGAGGCGCCCGCCGCCACGGCCCGGATCGCGGGTCCGGCCAGCAGCACGTCGCCGAAGCTGTCGAGGCGTACGACCAGGGCCCTCATCGTCGCTCCTCCCCCGGTGCGAGGAGCCGGCGGACCGCGGTGAGCAGGTCGGGCGCGGTGGCGGGGGCCGACGCGATCTCGGCGGGCAGGGTGACGGCGGTGGGCACGAGCACCGCCTGTGCGCCGGCGGCGCGGGCCGCGTCGACGTCGGCGCCGATGTCGCCGATCACCACGCAGCGCGCGGGGGGCACGCCCAGGCGCCGTGCCGCCTCGACGACGAGTCCCGGGCGGGGCTTGCGGCAGGGGCAGCCCGCCTCCGGGGCGTGCGGACAGTAGACCCAGGTGTCCAGGCCGCCGAGCAGGGCGTCCACCCGGTCGTTGACCCGGTGGACGTCGGCCCGGGTGAGCAGCCCGCGGCCGACGCCGGACTGGTTGCTGACCACGCCGGTGGGGATGCCGCGGGCGCGCAGCAGGTCCAGGGCCGGGCGGGCGGCGGGCAGGGGGCGGACCCGCCCGGGGTCGCCGTTGTAGGGGACGTCCTCGATGAGGGTGCCGTCCCGGTCGAAGAGGACGGCGACGACGCCGGCCGCGGTCATGGGGCGCTCCTCAGGGACAGGGCCCCGCGGTGCCGGACGACGCCGTCGAGCCAGTGCCGGATCGCGAGCGGGGGGATGACGACGCTGGTGACCGCCATGGTGGTGATCTCGCGCGGGGTGCGGGGGCCGGGCAGGATGCGGGCCAGGGCGAACTCACCGGTGCCGAGCGCCCACAGCGCGGCGGCCGTGGCGGCGGCGCGGCGGCGGCCGGCGAGGGCGAGCACGGGGGCGGTGAGCGCCATCGACGTCACGAAGGCGTGGCGGGGCAGGCGACCCCGGGGGGCCCGGGCACGCCGCCACCAGCCGGGGCCGTGCAGCCGGGTCATCAGGGCGTCGTCGGCGTTGCCGCGCTGAGCCCGCACGGAGGCCCAGCCGTCGGCCGGGCGGACGGGGTGCCGGGTGACGCGCTGTCCCCGGTGCAGGGACCAGCCGGCCTCCTCGACGCGCAGGGCGAGGTCGGCGTCCTCGCGGAAGGCCCGGCCGAACCGCTCGTCGAAGCCCTGGACGTCCATCAGCGCGGCCGTGCGGTACGCCATGTCCGCGGTGGCCCAGGCGGCCCCCTCCAGACCGGCCGTGCCGCGCTCCCAGTCGGTGGGCCTGCGGTCCTCCGGCAGGGGGACCCGCAGCCGGCCCTGGACGCCGCCCGTGCAGGGCCCGGCGACCGCGAGGTCGTCGGCGAGGCGGCGGGACCAGTCGGGCAGCACCTGGACGTCGTCGTCGAGGAAGACCGTCCAGGGGGTCAGGACGGTGCGCCAGCCGGCGTTGCGGGCGGCGGCGGGGCCGCGCCCGCCGGTGCGCAGGGTGCGCAGCCGTCCGCGCAGCGCTCCGGCCGCCGCCAGCGGCAGGGGGCCGCCGGCGTCCGGGCGGTCGTCGACCACGACGACCTCCTCGGGCGGATGCCCGTCGGCGGCGGCCAGCGCCCGCAGGCAGTCGGCGAGGCAGGGCCGGCCGATCGTCGGGATGACGACGCTGTAGGCGGGTGCGGGCGTCATGCGAACACCTTTCCGCGCCGGACCGCGAACGGGCCGAGGGCGAGCAGGTCCACCGGGGCGGAACCGAAGCACTCCAGGGCGTCGCGCGGGTCGTCGACCATGGGCCGCCCGGCGGTGTTCAGGCTGGTGTTGACGACGACGGGCAGCCCGGTGCGGCGCTCGAACCCGTCGATCACGCGGGCCATGAGGGGTTCGTCGGCGCGGTCGACGGTCTGGATGCGGGCGGTGCCGTCCACATGGACGACGGCCGGGATGCGGCCGCGCCACTCCTCGGCGACGTCGTGCACGAACAGCATGTACGGGCTGGGCAGCGGCCCGTCGAAGAGTTCGGCGGCGCGTTCGGCGAGGACCATGGGGGCGACCGGGCGGAACTCCTCGCGGCCCTTCACGGCGTTGAGGCGTTCCAGGTTCTCGGCGCGGCCGGGGTGGGCGAGCAGCGAGCGGTGCCCGAGGGCGCGGGGGCCGTACTCGCTGCGGCCCTGGAACCAGGCGACGATGCCGTCGGCGGCGAGTTCGGCGGCCACGGTCTCGGCGATGTCGTCGGGCTCCTCGTAGGGCACGGCGGCGCGCTCCAGCCAGGCGCGCAGTTCGCCGTCGCTCCAGCCCCGGCCGAGCGCGGCCGTGGGCATGGCCTCGACGGCCTCCTTCTGGTGGGCGACGTGCAGGGCGGCGCCGAGCGCGGTGCCGGCGTCCCCGGCGGCGGGCTGGACCCAGACGTGCCGGAAGGGGGTCTCGCGGTACAGCCGGGTGTTGGCGACGCAGTTCAGCGCCACGCCGCCGGCGAGGGTCAGCACGTCCTCGCCCGTACGGTCGTGCAGCCACCGGGCGAGGCCCAGCAGGACCTCCTCCAGGCAGGCCTGGGCGCTGGCGGCGAGATCGGCGTGGTCCTGGGTCCAGGCGGCGCCGGCGGGGCGCGGCGGGACGAGGGCCGCCCAGGGGACGGGCCGGGCACGGAATCCGCCGTCGGCTTCGACGTGCACGTACGGCCGCAGGCGGTCGAGGAAGCGGGGGGTGCCGTAGGAGGCGAGGGCCATCACCTTGAACTCGTCGCTGCTGCGCAGGAACCCGAGGTGCTCGGTGAGGTCCTCGTAGAACAGGCCCATCGAGTCGGGCAGCGCCTGCGAGCCGAACACGGTGAGTTCACGGTTCGCGTAGCGGCCGGCCAGGTGGGAGCCGCACTCGCCGCGTCCGTCGAGGACGAGGACGGCGCTGTCGGGCCAGGGGCCGGCCTGGCCGGCGGAGGCCGCGTGGGCGACGTGGTGGGCGACGAAGCGGACCTTGCCGGGGTCCAGGCCGGGCAGGGCCTCGGCGAGGAAGCCGGGGGCGCGGCGGGCGTACTCCTGGCGCAGCTGGTCCCAGGGGTCGTGCAGGCCCAGCTGGTCGGCGGGGCGGGCCAGCTCGGGGTCGTAGGAGTAGGCGACCGCGTCGAGGTCGGCGGGGGTCAGCCCGGCCTCCTCCAGGCACCACCGGGCGGACAGCTCGGGGAGTTCCCAGGCGGAGAAGGGGACGGGGCGCTTGCCGTGCTTGCGCCGGCTGAAGCGTTCCTCCTCGGCCGCCGCCACGATCCTGCCGTCCACGACCAGGGCGGCGGCGGGGTCGTGGAAGAGGGCGTTGATTCCCAGAACGCGCATGCGTGCCTCCGTACGGCTGACGGGAAGGGCAGGGGTGCGCCTACGCGGCCGGTTCGGGCGCGGGCTGCGCCGCCGCGAAGTAGGCGATGGTCTGCTTGATGCCCTCCTCCCAGGGCACGCGGGGCGTCCAGCCGAGCAGCTCGCGGGCCAGACCGGTGTCGGGGCGGCGCCGCTGCGGGTCGTCGGTCGGACGGTCGACGTACACGATGCGGGACGACGATCCGGTGAGCTCGACGATGCGCCGGGCGATCTCGCCGACGGTGACCTCGTCGCTCCCGCCGATGTTGACGGGCCGCACGGAGTGGCTGGCCGCGACCAGCAGCACCCCGTCGACGGTGTCGTCGACGTAGCACAGGGACCGGGTCTGCCGGCCGTCGCCCGCGACGGTGAGCGGTTCGCCGGCCAGGGCCTGGCTGACGAAGGTGGGGACGGCCCGGCCGTCGTGCGCGCGCATGCGCGGCCCGTAGGTGTTGAACATCCGCACGATGCCGGCGTCGGCGTCCCGGGTCCGCACATGGGCGGTGACCAGGGCTTCGGCGAACCGCTTGGACTCGTCGTAGACGCTGCGCGGGCCGACCGGGTTCACGTTGCCCCAGTAGTCCTCGCGCTGCGGGTGCGTGAGCGGGTCGCCGTACACCTCGGACGTGGAGGCGAGCAGGAGGCGCGCCCCGTCACGCTCGGCGACGGCCAGCATGTTCCGGGTGCCGAGGCTGCCGACGTCCAGGGTCTCCAGCGGCAGCCGCAGGTAGTCGACCGGTGACGCCGGGCACGCGAAGTGCAGGACGAGGTCGTAGGGGCCGGGCAGCAGCGCGGGCGCGTCGGGTGCGCTGACGTCGCAGTCGACGAACCGGAAACCGGGGCGTCCGTCCAGGTGGGCGACGTTCCGGCGGGTCCCGGAGCACAGGTTGTCGGCGCAGTCGACTTCGACCCCCGAATCCAGCAGGCGGTCGCAGAGGTGGCTGCCGAGGAAGCCGGCGCCACCGGTCACCAGGGCGCGGTGCCAGGCGCGCGTCGAGACAGCAGGCATAGGGGTTCCCTTCGTCCACACGCGGGGGTGAGGGGACGAAACCGCCTCCGCACACGCGCGTGTGGCTCAAGAAAGGGTTCGGCGGGGTCGGCGGGCTGTCGGAGAGCCTTCGCCGGTCTCTCGAAGGAGAGTGATCGGTCGTCGCGGGCCGTATGCGGACGGCACCGCCGTGGAGTGGGTCGCCTCGTTCCGGACGCCGCACGGGTCCTGGGTTCCCGAGACAGTAGCTTTCACACGTTGATTCGTACTTCTTCCGTTCTGCCCCGTCAGAGGTGCTGTGAGCAACCCCACTGGCCCTGCGAAGTTTGGTCCGGCCGTGCCCAGTTGCGGAGGTCCGCACGGGCCGGGAAGAGCCGGCGTCGTCGACCCCGGCACCCCGTCTGCCACGATGGTCCGCGCCGTGACGACTCGGTGGAACCCTCCGCGCAGCGCAGCCCGGTGACTCTCCGGTTCCCCGGTCCCCATCCTCTTGGTCTCCGGGTACACCTGTGTCCTTCACCCCTGCTCCGGCCGCCTCCGCGCCGGACACCTCCGCCGCCCCGTCCCGCTCCCCGTGGCGGTCCCTGCGCCACCGCGGCATGCGCTGGTGGTCCGTGGCGAACTTCGCGTCGAACGCCGGCACCTGGATGCAGCTCACGGTGCAGAACCTGCTCGTCCTGCAGATCACGGGTTCCGCCGCCGCCACCGGTCTGTCGATGTCGGTGCAGGCCGCTCCGGCCCTCTTCATGAGCCTGCTGGGCGGCACCGCCGTGGACCGCTGGCCGCTGAAGCTGACCGCCGCCGTCAGCCAGGCCCTGCTGGGCGCGATCGCCTTCACCACGGCGACGCTGGTGGCGCTCGACCTGCTCGACATGACGTCCCTGATGGTGCTGGCCGCCGTCACCGGCGTCGTCGCCACCGTCGACGGCCCGGCCTGCGCGCTGCTCGGCAACGACCTCGTGCCGGTCGAGGACGTGCCGTCCGCCATCGGCGTGGGCGCCCTGGTGCACAACGCGGGCAGGCTGGCGGGCACGGCCCTGGCCGGGGTGACCGTCGGCTTCCTCGGCACGGCGGCCGCGTACGCCGCCAACGGGCTGTCCTTCCTGTTCGTGACGGCGGTGATCCCGTTCCTGCGCCCGGCGCCCGGCGCGGTCCGGCACTCCGCCCGTGCCGGCGCGGCACGCACGCGCGAGCCATCCGGCGCCGGCCCGGACCTGAGCGTGCGGGAGGGGCTGCGCTTCTTCGCGCGCCGCCCCCGTCTCGTGGCGCTCGCCGCGGTCACGGGCGTCAGCGCGATCTTCGGCCGGAACTACGGCCTCACCCTCGCGGTGCTCGTCACCGGGCCGCTCGCGGGCGGTGCGGGCTCCTTCGGCACCGTCTCCACGGTGCTGGCGGTCGGCGGCATCGTGGGCGCCGTCCTCGGCGCGCGGCTGCGCCGGCCGTCCGTGCGGGTCGTGGGCACGCTGGCGGCGGCGGGCGGCCTGCTGCAGGTCGCGGCCGGGCTGTCCCCGTCCCTGGCGGTGCTGCTCGTCCTGGTACTGCCGATGGCGGTCGTGGAATCGGTGTCCGACACGGCGGGGACGGCGGTGCTCCAGACGGATCCGCCCCCGCACCTGCGCGGGCGCGTGCTGGGCGTGTGGAGCAGCATCGGCACGGCCTGGGGCCTCGGCGGCCCTCCGGCCCTCGGGCTCCTGATGGAGACGGCCGGCGCCCGGGGCGCCCTCGTGGCCGGCGGCCTGATCATCACGGCCACGATCGGCACGGGCCTCCTGCTCCGCACCCGTCGCACCCCGACACCGGTGCCGGTCCCGGCCAAGGACCTGGACACGGCCGCGCACCCGGCGCTGGAGGCGGCGGCCTGACGGTGGGCGCCCAACCCGGACGCGGAACGCCGCGTGCCGGGGTCAGGCGTCGGGGGACGGCGCGCCCGCCCTGGACAGGAGCTGGGGCGACAGGGTCTTGATCATCGTGTTGGTCCAGCGCATCTGCCGCAGCGTCTGCGGATGGCAGGCCGTGGCGAGGTCCAGCAGCGACGTGTCCTTCTCAGCCTGTGCCGCCTGGGCGAGCATCTCCCAGTCCAGGGAGTTGCCGGCCGCGGCCAGGTGGAGTTCGCGCAGGTCGTTCAGCAGGTCCAGGCCGGGCCGGGCGTCGTCCAGGGCACGGGCCGCGCGTTCACCGCGTTCCTCCGTCCCGGGCGGCTCCTCGCCGGACCGGGGCAGGCGCAGCCCGTACGGCTCGGCGGCCCGGGCGAGGCGCTCGGCGTGCTCGTGGGACCAGCGTGCGAGATCGACCGCCACATGGTGCACCTCGTGCTCGGCGGCGTCACGCGCGGCCGTCTCAAGCAGCTTGCGCTCCATCGTGCGTTCGCCTTCGTACAGGGCCCGCAGGACGACCGGGACGGCGCTCATGACCGCTCACCTCCCGGCTCTCCGGTGCGGTGCAGGGCCATGGCCGCCGGGCCGCCCGTCGTCGGCGGGGCGGCGCCCGGGTCGACCGGCGCGGAGGCCGTCGTCGTCGGGGCGGGCGACACGGCCCCGTGGGCGCGTTCGACCAGGGTGAGGCGGGCGGCCGCCGTCTTGAAGAGGGGCTGCTTGGACACCGGGTCCCAGTCCGTGACGGTGGTCTCGTTCGCGGCCCGGCCGCCGTCCTCGCCGGGCCCGGCACCGCCCGGGGTGTCCCAGTAGCCGTAGTGGAACGGCAGGAACACCATGCCGTCGCGGATCGCGGTGACACGCAGCCGGCCGCGCACCGAGCCGCGGGGGCTGGTGACCTCGACCAGATCGCCCTCGGCGACCTGGTGCCGCCGCGCCTCGGCGGCGGAGATCTCCACCCAGACGTCGGGGGCGGCGGCCCGGAGCTGGGGGCTGCGGCCGGTCTTGGTGCGGGTGTGGAAGTGGTACAGGGTGCGGCCCGTGGTCAGCTGCAAGGGGTACTCGTCATTCGTCGCTTCGTGGAGGGGCAGGTACTCGGCCGCCTTGAGGACGGCCCTGCCGTGCGGGTTGAGCGCCCGGTACTCGGTCTCGGACACCGAGGCGCCGGTGACCAGGTCCCTGCCGTAGGTCTCGCAGTCGTCGGGGGCGGCCCAGCTCACGCCGTCGGTGTAGAGGCGTTCCGTGCCCTCGGGCGCCTCGTCCGTGCAGGGCCACTGAATGCCTCCCGTCGCCCGCAGCAGGTCGTAGGTCAAGCCGGTGTAGTCGCAGGGCCGGCCCCGGCTGCACTCCTTCCACGCCTCGAACGCCGACTCGGGGTCGTGCCAGCCGACGAGCGGGCGGCCGTCCTTGTCGCGGAAGTCCATCCAGCGGGCGTACTCCAGCCAGATGTCCAGGTCGGGGCGGGCGTCACCGGGCGGCTCGACGGCGCGTCCGGAGAGGTGGACGGTGCGGTCGGCGTTGGTGAACGTGCCGGTCTTCTCGGCCCAGGTCGCGGCGGGAAGGACGACGTCCGCGAACCGGGCGGTCTCGGTGAGGTACAGGTCCTGGACGACCGTGAAGAGCCCTTCGCGGCGCAGGATGCCGCGGACGCGTTGCAGTTCGGGAAGGGAGACGGCCGGGTTGGTGCCGGAGATCCACAGCATCCGGATGGAGCCCTGCTCGGCGTACCGGAAGATCTGCATCGCCGGAGTGGGCGCGGTGTGGCTCGGGATGTCGGTGGGCTCCACGTTCCAGACCCGGGCGAGGTCGGCCACATGGGCGTCGTTCTCCCAGTTCCGGAAGCCGGGCAGGTCGCCGTCGGCGCCGCACTCGCGGGTGTTCTGCGCACTGGGCTGGCCGTTCATCTGGAGCACCCCGCAGCCGGGGCGGCCGAGCATGCCACGGATCAGCTGCAGGTTGTTGACCTGGACGGCGGCGGCGGTGGCCTGATGGGACTGGTAGACGCCCTGGAGCACGGTGGACAGCAGCCGCCGGGCGTCCCCGAGCACCTCGGCGGCCTCGGTGACGGCCGCGGCCGGGACGTCGCAGATGCCGGCCGCCCACCGCGGGGTGCACCCGGCGACGCGTTCGGCGAGCTCGTCGAAGCCGACGGTGTGCGCGTCGATGAAGGCGCGGTCGATCCGGTCCATGCGGATGATCTCGTACAGCAGCGCGTTCAGCAGGGCCACGTTGGTGCCCGCGCGGGGGGCGAGGTGGACGGTGGCGTGCCGGGCGACCCGGGTGGGGCGCGGGTCGACGCAGACCAGGCGGGGCGGTTCGTCGCCGGCCAGCCGGTCGAGCACCCGCATCCACAGCACCGGCTGCGTCTCGGCCATGTTGTGCCCGAACAGCGCGAGGACGTCGGCGTGGTCGACGTCCGTGTAGGAGGCGGGCTGGCCGTCACAGCCGAAGGTCTCCTTCAGCGCCTCGGCGGCCGTCGCCGTGCACAGCCGGGTGTTGCCGTCGATGTGGTTCGTACCGATCCCGGCCCGCGCGATCACGGCGAGCGTGTAGTACTCCTCCAGGAAGAGCTGCCCGCTGGTGTAGAAGCCGATCGAGCCGGGTCCGTACGTCTCCAGCAGGTCCTTGCTCCGGTCGACGATCCTGCCCAGCGCGGTGTCCCAGTCGCAGGGCTCCAGCCGCCCGTCCCGGCGGACGAGGGGGGTGGTCAGCCGGTCCTCGGACCGGTTGGCCTGCCAGCCGAAGAGGTCCTTCGGCCCCAGTCTGCCGTGGTTCACCCGGTCCCGGGCGCTGCCGCGCACCCCGACGATCCGCCCGCCGGCGACGGCGACGTCCATCGCGTCCCCGTTGGAGTGCAGGACGGATGCCGTCGGCACCCACGCCTCCACGTCGCCGGCCGTGACGCCGGGCTCCAGATACGAGTCCACCCGGACCGGCCACGGTGTGCCGGGGCCGTACGGGGTGCGGTCGCCCCACGGCTCGGCGATCCGGTCCACCTCGGCGCGCATGACCTGTCACCACGCTTCCCACGATCGGGGTCGGTGTCCGCCGCCCTCTGCGGACGGGGCCGGCCGGCCCGCCGTTCGTGCGGGCCGGCCGGGAGTGCTCCTGCGCACGTCCGTCAGAGGACGGTGCCCGGGTCCTCCGGCCGGATGCGGCCGCGCCAGCCGCCGGTGCTGCCGCCCTTCTCGACGTACTCCTTGAACCGGTGCAGGTCGCCCTTGACCCGCCGGTCGATCATGCCGAGCGCGTCGGCGCCCTTCTCGGCCATGCCGGTCGGCTCGACGTCCATCGTGAGCTCCACGCGCGTGTGCGTGTCGTCCAGCTGCTCGAACCGGACCGAGCCGCGCTGCTGGGTGTCGCCTCCCACGGACCGCCAGGTGATCCGGTCGTCGGCGAGCTGGTCGACGATCTCCGTGTCGAACTCGCGCTTGACCCCGCCGATGCTCGTCACCCAGTGGTTGTGCCGCTCGTCGAGCTGGCGGACCTCCTCGACGCCCTCCATGAAGCGCGGGAAGTCCTCGAACTGGGTCCACTGGTCGTAGGCCCGGCGCAGCGGCACCTCCACGTCGACCGTCTCCTTGACCGTGCTCATCGATCCTCCTGTGCGCTCGTCTCGCGGTCCGGTCGGCGCGTCGCGGACCGGACCGCCGTGCGTGTTCGCGGGGCGGGTACCCGGGTTGCGGAAAGTGAAAGATCGTGCGGCCGGACGATTCGGGGTGTGGTGCCGTCCAGCCGGGAACCCGGCGCCCATGAACGCTGAGAGAGAGCCGCACGAGTCGTACTGGCTGCAGACCGCGCCGCCCGGCGATCCCGCTCCCCCGCCGGACGGTGACCTCGAGGTGGACGTCGCCGTGGTCGGTGGCGGGATCGCGGGCCTCAGCACGGCCTGGGAGCTGGCCCGGCAGGGCCGTGAGGTGGCCGTCCTGGAGGCGGGGCGGCTCGCCGCCTCGGTCACCGGCCACACGACGGCCAAGCTCACCGCGCTGCACACGCTGGTGTACGACCGGCTGCGCCGCACGCGCGGCCCGGAGGCGGCCCGGCTGTACGCGCGCTCGCAGTCCGAGGCGATCCGGCGCGTCGAGGAGTGCGCGCGGGAGCTGGGCGTGGACTGCGAGTGGGAGGAGGCCGCGGCCCATACGTACGCCGAGGACCCGCGGCATGTCGGGGAGCTGCGGGCCGAGGCGGACGCGGCCCGCGAGGCGGGGCTGGACGCGGAGTTCGTCACGGAGACGGACCTGCCCTTCCCGGTGGCCGGAGCGGTCCGGGTGAACGGGCAGGCCCAGTTCCATCCGCGCAAGTACCTGCTGGCGCTCGCGGAGGACCTGCGACGGCACGGCGGCGCGGTGTACGAGAACACGCGGGTGACCGGCCTGACCGAGGGCGAGCCCTGTGTGCTGACCA
The DNA here is from genome assembly GCF_042731455.1 of Streptomyces sp. NPDC059852. Classification (NCBI taxonomy): domain Bacteria; kingdom Bacillati; phylum Actinomycetota; class Actinomycetes; order Kitasatosporales; family Streptomycetaceae; genus Streptomyces; species Streptomyces sp. NPDC059852. Next base: position 129,756 of record NZ_JBHWJK010000020.1, read on the forward strand.
CGGAGGCGGGCGTGCGGGTGCGCGCCTCGAAGGTCGTCGTCGCCACCCACTACCCCGTGTTCGACCGCGCCCTGCTCTTCTCCCGGCTGTCGTCGCGCAGGGAGCTGGTCGTGGCCGGCCCGATCGCCGAGGATCGGGCGCCGCGCCACATGTACATCACGCCGGAGCGGTCCACGCGCTCGGTGCGCACGGCGCCCCTCGGTGGGGGACGCCGGCTGCTGATCGTCACGGGCGAGCACTTCACCCCGGGCACCGCCGACGCGGAGGAACGCTTCGAGCGGCTGGCCGCCTGGACCGAGCGGCATTTCCCGGACGTGACGCTCACACACCGGTGGGCCACCCAGGACAACGACGCGACAGACACCGTGCCGCTCGTCGGACCGTTCCACGCCGGCAGCCGGCACACCTACGTGGCGACCGGCTTCGGCGGCTGGGGCATGAGCGGCGGCGTCATGGCCGGGCGGCTGCTCGCGGACCTCATCGGCGGACGCGAGGTCGCGTGGAGCGAGCTGTACGACCCGCGCCGGCTGGCCCCGGTCGTACGCGAGGGGGGCCGGTTCCTCACCCATCAGGCGAAGGTCGCGCGGCACTTCGTCGGCGACCGGATCGCCCCGCTGGCCGGGTCCGGCCCGTCACCGGACGACATCGCACCCGGTGACGGGGCGGTGGTGCGGGTGGGCGCGGGGCTGTGTGCCGTCCACCGGGACGAGGAGGGGCAGGTGCACGCGCTGTCGGCCCGCTGCACCCATCTGGGCTGCATCGTGTCGTTCAACCGGGCCGAACAGGCGTGGGAGTGTCCTTGCCACGGCTCCCGCTTCGCCCCGGACGGCGCGGTCGTCCAGGGACCGGCGGTGCGGCCCCTGCCCCGGCGCGATCTCTGACCGGCGTTTCCCGGCCACAGGTCGGGGGCACCCGGTCGGCACCTCAGAGGGAGCCGCGACCGGGCTCCTCCCGGACATGGAAGAAGTTGAAGCGCCGTGACCGCGCGGACAGCGAAGAAGGAAGTCCTGCACGTCCCCCGGACCGGCTGGCTGGAGTCCCGGCACCCGGAGGCCAGGGCGATACGCACCTGTGTCGCCGCCGTGGAGGACAGAAGCACACCGTCCTCGGCCCGCACGGGGGCCGAGGGAAACATCGTCCGGGGCGAGGACTGACCCCTCCCCGGCCGGTGGCCGAGCCCCGTCTTCGATCCCCGGAGCGAATGTGAAAGCACTTGTCGTGAACTGCACCCTGAAGGGGTCCCCCGAGCCCTCCAACACCGAGGCGCTGGCCTCGGTGGTCGCGAGCCGGCTCGCCGAACGGGGCGTGGAGGTGTCCTTCGTACGGGCCGTCGATCTGAAGATCGCCCCCGGTGTCGTGACCGACGCGGGCGACGGCGACGAGTGGCCCCGCGTGCACGAGCGGATCCTGGACTCCGAGATCCTGGTGATGGCCTCGCCGACCTGGCTGGGCCGTCCGTCGTCGGTGGCGCAGCGGGTCCTGGAACGCATGGACGCGATGCTGTCCGAGACCGACGACCAGGGACGTCCCGTCGCCTACAACCGGGTGGCCGGCGTCGTGGTCACCGGCAACGAGGACGGCGCGCACCACGTCATCAGCGAGATCTCCGGGGCGCTCGCCGACATCGGCTTCACCATCCCGGGTCAGGCCTGGACGTACTGGCATCTGGGTCCAGGGCCCGGCCCCGACTATCTGGACGAGCAGAAGGGTCGCGACTGGGCGCACAGCACCGGTCGCGCCATGGCCGACAACCTGCACGGTGTGGCCCGGGCCCTGTCCGAGCGGCCGCTGCAGGCCGCGGGCTGAGGAGCGCGTCCATGACCACTGAAGCTCTCGCACCCCACCCTCCCCTGCGCTGCTGGGTCCTGCCGGGCGTGTACCGGCCCCAGTTCGACACCCGGCTGCTGACCCGTGCCCTGCACCGCGAAGGGGTCATGGCCGGTACCGAGGTGCTGGACCTCGGCACGGGCAGCGGCATGCTGGCCGTCGAGGCGGCCCGGCTCGGCGGACGCGTCACCGCCGTGGACATCTCCCGGCGGGCGCTGGCCGCCGCATGGTGGAACGCCCGGCAGAACGGGCAGACCCTTCGGCTGCGCCGCGGCGACCTGATGACGGCGGTTCCGGGCCGGCGGTTCGACCTCGTCGTCTCCAACCCGCCGTACGTGCCCGCCCCGGGCGACCGGACTCCCCGGGGCGCGGCCCGCGCCTGGGACGCCGGAGCCGACGGCCGGCTGCTGATCGACCGGATCTGCGACCACGCGCCCGCGCTGCTGCGCCCCTCGGGACGGCTGCTGATGGTGCACTCGCATCTGTGCGGCGTCGACGCCACGCTGGAACGGCTGACCGCGGCGGGACTGCGGGCCCAGGTCGTCGAACGGGCCCAGCTGCCCTACGGCCGGGTGCTGCGCTCCCGGGTGGACTGGCTGCGCGAGCGCGGGCTGGCGGACGAGGACCTGACGGAGGAACTGGTGGTGATCCGCGGTGAACGCGTCTGAGCGGCCCCGCCGCATCCGGGTCCAGCGGGACGGCCCGCTGCTGGTCGAGGGCCCCGTCGAGGTGGTCGGCGAGGACGGCGAGGTGACCGTCTGCGAGCGGTTCAGCGTGGCCGTCTGCACCTGCCGGCGCAGCAAGATCTTCCCCTGGTGCGACACCAGCCACCGCAAGCGCGCGAAACGGACGACGAAGGACGAGGACGGGAACGCATGACCACGACGACTGCCCGGCGCCTCTCGCGGCGGACGGTGCCCGCGCTGCCGGAGCCGCGCGGGCCGCTGTCCGCCGCCGTCCTGGGCCTGCTGCGCGGCGAGCGGGACGTCGAGGTGCCGTCTCCGGCCGGCGCGGAGCCGTACGGCGACGACCTCCAGCTCGCCCTGTACTGCCTGTACGAACTGCACTACCAGGGCTTCGAGGGCGTGCCGGACACCCGGGAGTGGGACAGCCGGCTGCTCGGCGTGCGCGGCGCGCTGGAGGACCGCTTCCTGGGCGCCCTCCGCGCGGACGTGCCGGTGGGCGACGGCGACAGCGCGTGGGCGGCACTGGACGAGCTGCAGGTCGAGCCGGTGGACGGCACGGGCAGCGTCTCGCACTTCCTGCGGGACGAGGGCACCCTCGGCGAACTGCGCGAGTACGCGGCGCTGCGCTCGCTCTACCACCTGAAGGAGGCCGACCCGCACGCCTGGGTCATCCCCCGCCTGTACGGCCGGGCCAAGGCGGCGATGGTCGCCATCGAGTTCGACGAGTTCGGCGGGGGCCGCGCGGACGAGATCCACGCCCAGCTCTTCGCCGACCTGATGACGGACCTGGAGCTGGAGACGGCGTACGGCCACTATCTCGACGCGGCTCCGGCCGAGATGCTGGCCACGGTCAACCTGATGTCCCTGTTCGGTCTGCACCGGGCGCTGCGGGCCGCCCTGGTGGGGCACTTCGCCTCGGTGGAGGTCACCTCGTCCCCGGGGTCGCGACGGCTCGCCGAGGCGCTGGAGCGGGTCGGGGCCGGCCCGGCCGCCGTACGGTTCTACGCCGAGCACGTCGAGGCGGACGCGGTGCACGAGCAGGTCGTGCGGCACGACGTCGTCGGCGGGCTGCTGGAGGAGGAGCCCGCTCTCGAGGCCGACGTGGTGTTCGGCATCCGCGCCACCGGCCATCTGGAGGACCGCCTGGCGGCCCGGCTGCTCGCGGTGTGGCAGGACGGCGGCTCGGCGCTGCGGTCCCCCGGGCGGGCCGGTACGGCCGCCTGACGTACCGCGCCGCATCGGGGACGGGACTCGGGGAACCCGGCGCCCATGGCTATGAATCACGCTGAAGCACCGGTCCTCGAGGCGCTCGCCGCCTATCGGAACGCCGACGAGCTGGCCTTCACGCCCCCGGGTCACAAGCAGGCCCGGGGCGCGGACCCCCGGGCCCGAGCCGTGCTCGGCGACGCCGTGTTCTTCGGCGACGTGCTCGCCAACGGCGGTCTCGACGACCGGCTCGCCCGCAACCAGATCCTCGTCCGCGCCGAGCAGCTGATGGCCGACGCGGTCCACGCGGACCACACGTTCTTCTCGACCTGCGGCAGCTCCCTGTCGGTGAAGGCCGCCATGCTGACGGTGGCCTGCCCCGGCCACAAGCTCCTCGTCGGACGCGACGCCCACAAGTCGGTGGTCGCCGGGCTGATCCTGTCCGGTGTGGAGCCGGTGTGGGTGGAACCCCGCTGGGACGCCGAGCTGAGCATCGCGCACCCGCCGTCGACGGAGGCGTACGAGAAGGCGTTCGAGGAACACCCCGACGCGGACGGCGCCCTGGTCACCAGCCCGACCCCGTACGGGGCGGCCGCCGACCTCAGCGGGATCGCGGAGGTCTGCCACCGCCGCGGCAAGCCGCTCGTCGTGGACGAGGCCTGGGGCGCGCACCTGCCCTTCCACACCGACCTGCCCGCCTGGGCGATGGACGCGGGCGCCGACATCTGCGTGACCAGCATCCACAAGATGGGCAGCGGCCTGGAGCAGGGCTCGGTCTTCCACCTCCAGGGCGACCTCATCGACCCGGCGGAGCTGGCCTCCCGCGCCGACCTCCTGGACACGACCAGCCCCAACGTGCTGATCTACGCCGGGATCGACGCGTGGCGGCGGCAGATGGTGCAGCACGGCCACGACCTGATCGGCGGCGCGCTGAAGCTGGCCGCGCGCACCCGGGAGGCCGTCGAGGCGATCGACGGCATGCACGTCCACGACGAGGCCGACTTCTGCGGCCCCGGACTGGCCTTCGGCTTCGACCCGCTGCCGGTGGTGATCGACATCAGCGCGCTCGGGACGACCGGCTACCGTGCGGCGGACTGGCTGCGCGAGCACCACCACATCGACGGGCACCTGTTCGACCACCGGAGGATCAGCGCGCAGCTCACCCACGCCGACGACGAGGAGACCACCGAGCGTCTGCTGACGGCGCTGCGCGACCTGGCCGGCCACGCCTCGGAACTCCAGGACGTACCGCAGGTCGCGGTGCCCTCCCCCGCCGAGCTGCGGATGGAGCAGGCCGACCTGCCCCGGGACGCCTACTTCGCCCGGCACGAGAAGGTCGCCCCGCGGGACGCCGTCGGCAGGGTCGCCGCCGAGATGATCACTCCGTATCCGCCCGGCATCCCCGCGGTGCTGCCCGGGGAGCGGCTGACCGAGCCGGTGCTGGAGTACCTGCTGACCGGGGTCGAGGCGGGCATGTTCCTGCCGGACGCGGCCGACCAGCGGCTCGGCACGGTCCGGGTCGTCGCCGAGGACTGACCACCGGCCCCGCGCGCCTCACCCGCACGTCCTCGTTACACCGGCACGACCACCGGGTACTCGTCTGCGCGTTTCGCCCATGACGACCGTTTCCCCAGGGAGAGACGTGACTGACGACGACACCGGGAGCACCCCCCGCACCGACCCGACCGACACGAGGAAGGTCGCCCTCCTGGTGGTCGACATGATCAACACCTATGACCACGAGGACGCCGAGCTGCTCGTGCCGTCCGTCGAGCCGGTCGTGCCGGTCCTCGCGGAACTGATCGGGCGGGCCCGCGCGGCGGACGTGCCGGTGATCTACGCGAACGACAACTTCGGGCGCTGGCGCTCCCACCACGGCGAGCTCGTGGAGAACGCGCTGTCCAAGCCGCGCGCCGACCTGGTCGAGCCGATCCGCCCGGACGACGAGTCGCTGTTCGTGGTGAAGGCCCGGCACTCGGCCTTCTACGAGACGCCCCTGTCGTATCTGCTGTGGCGGCTGGGCGTGGGGCACGTGGTGGTGACCGGTCAGGTCACCGAGCAGTGCGTGCTGTACTCCGCGCTGGACGCGCACATCCGGCACCTGGACGTCACGGTGCCGAGCGACGCCGTCGCCTCGATCCACCCGCATCTGGCGTCCGCCGCGCTGGAGATGATGGAACTCAACATGGGGGCGCGGATCGTCGAGGCGGCGGACGTCGACTTCGACGGGTGAGTCAGCGCCGGGCCCCGGTCGCCGCCTTCGCGGCGTCGTCCGGGACCCGTTCGGCGGGCCGGTCACCGGAAGCGGCACCGCGGCGGACGACGAGCACGGCGGCCAGGGCCACGGCCAGACCGAGGGCGGTCTGGGCGCCGAAGGGTTCGCCGAACATGAGCGCCCCCCAGACGGCCGTCACGGGCGCCATCAGGAACATCAGGGTGTTCACCTGGGTGACGCCCGAGCGGCTGAGGATGATCCAGTACAGGCCGTACCCGCCGAAGGTGGCCAGGACGACGAGCCAGGCGGTCGCGAGCCAGAAGGACGGCTCGGCGGGCGGAACGGCCTCCCCGGCGCCGACGGCGAGTGCGGTGAAGACGACGGCGCTGGTCAGGCAGTGTGTGGTCAGCGCGGCCTCGGGCGCCACCTTCGTACGGGAGCGGCCCTCCAGGAAGGTGGCCGCGACCAGCGACAGCATGCCGAGGAACGGGACGGCGTAGGCCCACCAGACGGCGTGCCCGCCGGAGGCGGCGTCGGCGCCGGTGACGACGGCGACGCCGGCCACGCCGAGGCCGAGACCGAGCCACTGCCGGCGTGAGACGTACTGGTGGAGGAGCGGCCCGGCCAGCGCCCCGGCGACGAGGGGCTGCACGCCGTCGATCAGGGCGGTGGTGCCGCTGGACACGCCGAGCTGGATGGCCCCGTACACGGTGAGCAGATAGCCGCTCTGCGAGAGGGCCCCGACGACGACCTGCCGGGCCACGTCCCGCAGGGTGAGGCCGCGCCAGGAGGCACGGGCCAGGGCGACGGCGAGCAGGACGAGGGCCAGCGGCAGGAACCGCCACATGAGGAGCGTGACGGCGGAGGCGCTCCCCGCGCCGAGCTTGGCCCCGATGAACCCGGAACTCCAGCAGATCACGAAGGCGGCCGACAGCAGCACGTTCATGCGCGGGCCTCCAGTAAACAGATCGGTATAGTCACTGCTCCACCCACTATACAGATCGGTATACAGTGGGGCCATGGAGAGCGTACGGAGTCCGCGACGGATCACGATGACGCCGGCCGCCCTGCGGGTGCGGTCGGCCGCGGACCGGCTGTTCTACGAGCGGGGCATCCACGCCGTGGGCGTCGACCTGATCGCCACCGAGGCCGGGGTCACCAAGAAGACGATCTACGACCGCTTCGGCTCCAAGGAGCAGCTGGTGGTGGAGTACCTGGCCGACCGGGACGAGCGCTGGCGGGCCTTCCTCGACGGCCACCTGGACGCCGCCGGGGCCGACGCCCGGGCCCGCGTCCGGGCCGTCTTCGACGCCTCGCTCGCCTGGGCCGGGGACCACAACTCCAAGGGCTGCAGCATGGTCAACGCCCATGCCGAGATCAGCGACCCGGCCCATCCGGCGTACCCGGTCATCACCGGCCAGAAGGCGTGGATGCTGGCCCTCTTCACCGACCTGGCGCGGGAGGCCGCCCCCGGCGACGCCGAGCGGATGGGCCGCTCGCTCATGCTGCTGCACGAGGGGGCGCTCGTCGCGTACGGCCTGGGCGTGTTCCCGGACCCCATCGGCCACGCCCGCGACCAGGCCGAGGCCCTGCTGGACGCGGCCGGCGCCGGCGCCCGGGGTCAGCGGCCCTGACGCCGGCCGCGCACCAGCAGGCACAGGAAGTACGGCGTACCGACGGCCGCCGTCATCAGGCCCGCCCCGAGCTGGGCCGGCGCGATCACCGTACGGCCCAGCAGATCCGCCGCGCAGACCAGCAGGGCGCCGAGCAGCACGGCGGCCGGGAGCACCCGGACGTGCCGCCGGCCCACGAGCGCCCGGGCCGCGTGGGGCGCCACGAGTCCCACGAAGCCGATCGTGCCGGCCGCGGCGACCGCCGTGGCGCTGAGCAGCACGGCGAGCACCAGGAAGCCGAACCTCCCCCGCGCCAGGCCGAGTCCGAGCAGCCGCGGGGTGTCGTCGTCCAGGGAGACGAGGTCCAGCTCGGTGCGCCGGGACACCGCGACGGCCAGCCCGAGGACGAGGACGGTCGCGAGCGGCACGAGGTCGGGCAGGGTCCGGCCGTAGGTGGAGCCCGACAGCCAGATGAGCGCCTTCGTGGCGTTGAAGGGGTCGGTGAGCACGATGAGCAGGCTGATCACGGCGGTGGACGCGGTGGCCGCGCCGACGCCGACGAGGACGAGCCGGTTCTGCCGGAAACCGCCGCGCGCGGCGAGCCCGAAGACGAGGGCGGAGCTGACGGCGGCGCCCGCGAAGGCCGCGCCGGCCATGCCCCACGATCCGGCCATGGGCACCGTCGTCACCAGCAGGACAGCGCCCAGCGCGGCGCCGCCCGAGACACCGAGGACGCCGGGTTCCGCGAGGGGGTTGCGCGTCACGGCCTGGACGAGCGTGCCGGCCAGGGCGAGCGCCGCGCCCGCGAGGAGGGCGGCGAGGACGCGGGGCGTGCGGGTGTCGAGGACGAAGGAGACACCGCGGCCCGCGCGGCCCTGCGCCCAGTTGACGACGTCGCCCAGCAGCAGCTTGCTGTCACCGAGCAGGACGGCCGCGATCGTGACGCCCACGAGGACGGCGGCCAGCACGGCGGTGGTGGTGACGAACACGGCCCGGCTGCGGATGCGCAGCCGGTCGGGCGGGGCGGCCGCGGCGGTGTCCTTCAGCCGGGTCGCCATGACGACGAGGAAGACGGCGCCGACCAGACTGGTGACGACGCCCGTCGGCACGGCGACCGCGAGGCCGGAGGGCACGAGGGCGCGCAGCAGCACGTCCGAGCCGAGCACGAGGGCCGCGCCGGTGAGGCCCGCGACCGGCAGGCGCCCGCGCGAGCGGGTGAGGCCGTGGGCCCTGCGGGCCAGGGCCCGCACCAGGGCCGGGGCGCACAGGCCGACGAAGCCGATGGGCCCGGCGAGGGTGACGGCCGAGGCCGACAGCAGCGAGGCGAGGACCACCGTGGTGACACGGGTGGCCCGCACCGGGACGCCCAGGCCGCGGGCGGCGTCGTCGCCGAGGGCCAGGGCGTCGAGGCGCCGGGCGACCAGCAGCAGCCCCACGAGGCCGGCGACGGCCAGGGGTGCCATCTGGAGGACACCGTCGAAGCCGCTCTGCCCGATGCCGCCCTGGTTCCACTGGTACAGGCCCTGTGTCTCCTGCGGGAACAGCAGCAGCAGTCCCTCGGTGACGGCGGTGAGGCCGAGGGCGAGGGCGGTCCCGGCGAGCACGAGCCGTACGGTGCCGGCGCCCAGGCCCGACAGGCCGAGGACGACGGCCGCCGCGACGAGGCTGCCGGCGAAGGCGATCCCGGAGGAGGCGATCAGCGGCAGCGAGACTCCGGTGACGGAGGCCAGCCCCAGGGCCAGATAGGACCCGGCGTTGACGGCGAGGGTGTCGGGCGAGGCGAGCACGTTGCGGGTCACGGCCTGCAGGGCGGTGCCCGCCATGCCGAGGACGGCGCCGACGAGGAGGCCGGCGGCCGCCCTCGGCAGCCGTGAGGCGACGACGACGGAGGTGTCGCCGGCGCCGGCCCGGCCGGTGAGCGCCCGCCAGACCTCGCCGGCTCCGACGTCGGCCGTGCCCTGGGTGATGTCGACGACCGCGAGGGCCGCGACCAGCAGGACCAGGGCGGCCGCCACCGCGGCCGTGCCCGTCCGGGAGGCGGCGGCCGTCGGGCGGGCGACGGAAGGGGGTGCGGTGACGGCCATCTGCTACTTCGTCAGCTCATCGACGACGGCGTCGACGTACCGCTGCATGGAGGCCGGCCCGCCGAACATCCAGATGCCGTCGGGCAGCCGGTGCACGCGGTCCTTCTTCACGAAGGGCAGCGAGGTCCACACCTCGTCCTTCGCGAGGGCGCCGGTGAAGGGGGTGCTGCTCTTGTCGCCGTCGTTGCCGATGTAGGCGAACCGCACGTCGTCGGGCAGCTCGGTGAGGCCCTCGACGTCGGTGGTGCCGAGGCCGTAGTCCTTGTCGCCTTCGACCGTCCAGGCGTTCTTCAGGCCGAGCTTCTCGTTGACGGCGCCGATCAGCGAACCGCCGGTGTACGGCCGCAGGGAGATCTGGTGGGAGATGTCGTAGCCGTCGGCGAAGGCGAACGCCGTGCCGTCGAGACCGGCGTCGGCAAGGGCCTCGGCGCCCTCCTTCAGCGTGGTGGCGAAGTCCTTCTTGATCTCGCCGGCCCGCTCGGTGGTGCCGGTGGCCTCGGCGATGAGGTCGAGGTTCTTCGTCATCTGCCCCAGCGGGTCGGACGCGTTCGCGGAGCGCACCTCGATCACCGGGGCGATCTCGCGCAGCTGCTTGACGGCGGCGGGCGGCAGGTCGGTGCTGGCGACGATGAGGTCCGGGGCCAGCGCGGCGACGGTGTCCATGCTGGGCTCGCCGCGGGTGCCGATGTCCTTGGGATCGTTCTTCAGCGGGACCGCCTTGTCCCAGGTCCGGTAGCCCTTGACGTCGGCGACGCCGACCGGGTCGACGCCGAGCGACACCAGCAGCTCGACCTCGTGCCACTCGGTGCCGACGACCTTCTCGGCCGGCCCGTCCAGCTTCACCTCGGTGCCGGAGGCGTCGGTGAGGGTGATGGCCTTGTCCTGCTTCTTCGGCGCGGCGTCGTCGGCCGCGGGCTCCGTGGTGCCGCAGGAGGTCAGGGCGAGGGCCGCGGCGGTGGCGACCGCCGCGGTGGTGATCAGGCGTCTCATGAGGGAGTGCCGGGCCTTTCGGTTAGTGTGTGGTGACGGCCGAGGGCGCGGGTGCGCGGCCGGCCGGTGAGCGGGTCGGTGCCGACCTCGATGCGGATGCCGTAGACACGGGTCAGCCGCTCGGCGGTCAGTACGTCGTCGGGGGTGCCGTCCGCGACGACACGTCCCTCGTGCAGCAGGACGACGCGGTCGGCGAGCGCCGCGGCCTGGTCGAGGTCGTGCAGCACGGCGCCGACGGCGATGCCGTGGTCGTCGGCCAGGTCGCGGACGAGGTCGAGGAGTTCGATCTGGTAGCGCAGGTCGAGGTAGGTGGTGGGTTCGTCGAGCAGGAGCACTCCGGTCTCCTGGGCGAGACAGCTCGCGAGCCAGACCCGCTGCAACTGCCCTCCGGAGAGGTGCTCCACGCCGCGTCCGGCGAGGTCGCCGAGGCCGGTCAGGTCGAGCGCGCGCTCGACCGCGGCGGCGCCGTCCGGGTCGGCGCCGCCCCACCGGCCCCGGTGGGGGTACCGGCCGAACTCGACGACGTCCCGTACGGTCAGGCCGCTGGGGGTGGGGCGGCCCTGCGTCAGCAGGGCGACGCGGCGCGAGAACTCACGCGGGGTCAGCGCGAGCCCGTCGGCGCCGTCGACCAGGAGGGCGGCGGTGCGCGGCTTCTGAAGGCGCGCCACGGTCCGCAGCAGCGTGGACTTCCCGCTGCCGTTGGGTCCCACCAGCACGGTCACGTCACCGGGCCGGAGCGACAGCGACGCGCCGTGGACGACGTCGACGCCTTCGTACGCCACGGTGACGTCCGTGGCCGACAGTTCATGCCCGCGGGGACGCGCCGCCGCCGAGACCGTTTCCTCTGCTTGCACGCGATAAAGGTTAGCCTAACCTAAGTAGCCGTGATCAAGGGGTCTGCCGTCCGGACGCGGGACGCTCCTCGGCCCTGTCCGGCACGCTTCCCCGACTTGCCGCCTGAGGCGCCTACTGTGGCGGTCCACGCGATCTCGCCGTGACCGGAGGAGGGATGACCGTGGCCCAGGCGCGGCCGGGGGGCGAACGGCGGGGCCCGGCGCCGCTGCTGGCCGTGTGCGCCGGCTACTTCATGGTGATCCTGGACGTCACCGTCATCAACGTCGCCGTCCCCGTGATCGGCCGCGACCTCTCCGCCTCGCTCACCGGCGTCCAGTGGGTCACCGACGGCTACACGCTCGTCCTCGCCGGGTTCCTGCTGACCGGTGGCGCGCTCGGCGACCGGCTGGGCAACCGCCGGGTCTTCTGCGCCGGCGTGGCCGTGTTCACCGCCGCCTCCGCCGCGTGCGCGCTCGCGCCGGACGCGGCGTTCCTCGTCGCCGCCCGCCTCGCCGAGGGACTGGGGGCGGCCCTCATCGTCCCGGGCTCTCTCGCCCTGCTCCAGCAGGCCTATCCGGAACCGGCGGCCCGCTCGCGCGCCTTCGGACTGTGGGGGTCGATGGCGGGCATCGCCGCCTCGGCCGGCCCGCTGCTCGGCGGAGCGCTCGTGTCCACCGTCGGCTGGCGCTGGGTCTTCCTCGTCAACCTTCCGGTCGGCGCGGCCTGTCTGGCGCTGACACTGCGCCATGTGGCGCCCTCGCCCCGCCGGGCCGACCGCGCCCTGGACTGGCCCGCGCAGTGCGCGGTCGTGGCGGCCGTCGCCCTGCTGACCGCCTCGCTCAACGAGGCCGGGCGGCGCGGCTGGACCGACCCGGCCGTCCTCGCGGGCCTGGGCCTGGCCGTCCTCGCCGCCGTGGCCTTCGCCGTCCGCGAGCGGCTGGCGCGCTCCCCCGCCCTGCCGCTGCGCCTGCTGCGGGCACGGGCGATGAGCGGCGGCGCCGCGATCGGCCTGCTGTTCAACTTCGCGTTCTACGGCATGGTGTTCACGGCCAGCCTGGAGTTCCAGCAGGGGCGCGGCTACAGCGCCTTCGAGACGGGGCTGGCGCTGTTCCCGGCCGTGGCGACGACCATGTTCGCCTCCGTGCTGTCCGGCCGGCTGGCCCGCCGTACCGGCGACCGGCCCCTGGTGGTCACCGGCATGCTCGTGGCCGCGCTCGGCCTGGCCGGATGGGCGGCGGCGGGCCCCGACCCCGGCTACGCCCTCCTCGTCGCCCCGATGATGGCGGCGGGCTTCGGCACCTCGTTCGCCCTGACCGGTTCCACCACCACCGTCATGGGCGCCGTACCCGCCGCGTACGCGGGCACCGCCTCCGCCCTGTTCAACACCACCCGCCAGATCGGCAGCGCCACCGGGGTCGCCCTCGGCGGCAGCCTGCTCGCCTCCGCCGCCGACCCCTCGGCCGGACTGCGCGTCAGCATGGCCGCCGGTGCCGCCGCCTACGTCACGGCCGCGGCACTGGCCTGGCGGTGCGTGCCGAAGCGGTGACCGGCCGCCGGTCACGGCCCGTGCGCGCTACTGTCGCCGGTCATGGACGACGCATGGCGCGGGGACAGGATCGGCAGCGCGCTGCGGGGGCGGAACCCCACCGTGCTGCGCCGGCTGGAGGCCGGGTTCGCGGTGATCGGGGACACGCAGTTCCTCCCCGGCTACTGCGTCCTCCTGTCGGACGACCCGGCGGCCCGGCGGCTCTCCGACCTCCCGCGGGCCGGGCGCCTTGCCTTCCTGTGGGCCTGCCGGTGTGGCTGTACCCGCGCGACTCCTGGAGCGCCCCGGAGCACGCCCTCGGCCCCCGGCACGACCCCCTGCGCGGGGCGATCGGCGCGGAGCTCGACCGGCTCGCGGGCGACGGATCGCCGCGCTGACCCGGGGGCGCCAGGCGGCGGGTGCCGCCCCGTGGAATGCTGGGAGGCCGGCACGGCCTGGACCCCGAGAGGTGGAGGACGCGATGGACTGGGCCTGGTTCGCGCAGCAGATGGCGTCGATGGCACGCGATCTCCTGGCGCAGGAATCGGTCGACGCGACCCTGGGACGGATCACGCGCTCCGCCACCGAACTGGTGGAGGGCTGCGACGCCGCGGGAATCCTGGTGCTGCGCGGCGACACCGTCCAGACGCTGGCCCCCACCGACGACCTCGTCGTGGCCAGTGACCGGATCCAGGGGGAGCTGCGGGAGGGGCCCTGCTTCGACGCCGCGCACACCCGCACGGGCGAACGGGTCTTCCGCATCCCCGACTTCACCTCGGACGCGGCGCGCTGGCCCCGCTATGCGCCCCGGGCCCAGGAACTCGGCGTCGGCAGCATGATGGGCTTCCTGCTCTACACCGAGGACGAGGATCTCGGCGCCCTCAACCTCTACTCCCGCGAGCCGGGCGCCTTCACCGACGCGAGCGAGCTCGCCGGGTGGCTGCTCGCCTCCCACGCCGCGATCGCCTTCTCCAGCGCCCGCACCCACGCCCAGATGGAGGACGCCGTCGCCACCCGTCATCTGATCGGCGAGGCCATGGGCATCCTCATGGGCCGTCACGGACTGGACGAGAAACAGGCCTTCGACGTCCTGCGCCGTTACTCGCAGGAGAACAACGTCAAGCTCCGTGAGGTCGCCCGGCAGATCTGCGAGAAGGGCGCCCTGACCTGAGGGGCGGGCACGGGCGGGCGGGGCGGGCCGCACTCTAGCCCACCGCCCCCTCGCCACGCCCGGGGGGCCGTGTTCGACCTGGCAGAGCCGGGAGTGGAGAATCAGGGCCATGAGCGAGAACGTCTTTTTCCAGATCTCGGCCGGCGGCGAGAACCTCGGCCGCATCGTCTTCCGGCTCTTCGACGACGTCGTGCCGAAGACCGCGCGCAACTTCCGTGAGCTGGCGACCGGCCAGAACGGCTACGGCTACAAGGGCGCGCCCTTCCACCGGGTCATCCCCGAGTTCATGCTGCAGGGCGGCGACTTCACCAACGGCAACGGGACCGGCGGCAAGAGCATCTACGGCGAGAAGTTCGCCGACGAGAACTTCCAGCTGAAGCACGACCGTCCGTACCTGCTGAGCATGGCGAACGCCGGACCGAACACCAACGGTTCCCAGTTCTTCATCACCACGGTCGTCACGCCGTGGCTGGACGGCAAGCACGTCGTCTTCGGCGAGGTCGTCGAGGGCGAGGACGTCGTCAAGGCGGTCGAGGCCCTGGGCAGCCGCTCGGGCACGACCGCCAAGAAGATCGTCATCGAGGACTCCGGCATCGTCGCCTGACGCATCGTCGGCACAGCACGGCCCGGCGTGGGCTCCACGCCGGGCCGTTCGCGTCCGCGGTGTCAGGCGTCGCCCGCGCCCTCCGGTCCGCCGCCCGCGGCCGTGCCCAGCCGCCGGTACGCGGCGCGCGCGTACCGCACCCTGGCCAGAACCGTGCCCACGAGCGCGGCGGTGAGCAGACACGCGAGCCAGAACGTGTCACGGGGCCCGGCCCAGGTCAGCGTGCCCTCGGGCGGCACGCCGAAGGCGTTGAGGAAGAGCCAGCACAGGACGGCCGTGCCGGGGGCCGCGCTGAAGCGGGCGCCCAGCCCCAGGAACGCGGCCAGCAGCGACAGCGCGGTCAGCGCCAGGGAGGGCCGGTCGGGGCCGACGACGGCGTGGACGAGGGCCACGAGGACCAGTGCCCCGCCGAACGCCCCGGCCCACACCAGACGGGTGGGCACGGGCTGCGGAACGGGCCTGGCGCCATGGCCGAGGGACACCCATTCGATCACTGCGGTGCTTCCTTCCGGTCCGCCCCCGTCGCCCGGCGGGAGGGGATCGTCCCGGTCGCCAAGGCGCATCACACTGAACCCTGATTGTCTCACCGGTCCCTGGACGGCCGTCGCGGCCGGTTCCGGGCCCGCTCGTAGGGTGGCACCGGCGGTGCGCCGGGGAAACAGCCGTTCCGGCCAGTCGTCGCGTCTCTCCCCCGGCCATCTGTCGCGGATCAGCGGGGCGGACGCCCGCCGCGCCGTCCGGTGCGGGTGCGGGTCCGCTGGGGGTCGCAGCGCTCGACGGCGATGCCGGCGAGCACCAGGCCGGCCGCGATGACCAGCCCGTCGGCCACGGCGATGCCGGTGCCGAGGGTGGTGAGGCCGACCGCGAGCAGCCACCACGCGCGGGTGCGGCGGTACTCGTGGGGGCGGGCGGGGCGCCCCGCGCGAAACCGCCGGACGAAGCGGGGATCGTCCCGCAGGAGGCGGGTCTCCAGCGCGACCAGGCGGTCGTCGTCGGACGAGGACATGGGCATGGCTCCTCCTTCCCGGAGCGCGTCGCCGCGCCTGGAGCCGTTCCATCGAGGGAGGGGTCACCGACAGTCGAACCCGCGCGCTCGCGCCCCCGCCATCGGTCCCCGCACCCATGTTTCCCGGGGCGCGACACCCACAAGCGCGGGACGCGGGACCTGCACGAACCCCTCGCACACACGGCCCGGGCGGCGGCTCCGGCGGGGGTGTTCCCGCC
>NZ_JBHWJK010000021.1:0-133082 GCF_042731455.1 Streptomyces sp. NPDC059852
TCTTGGGCCCCCTGAGGGCGGGGGGCCGCCCCCGGGGGGGGGGGGGCCCGCCCCCCGGCCCATGGGCCCCTCATGCCCCTGCAGAGGCCGTACGGGCGGTGCTTGAATCAGGGTGTCTGCCTCTGCTGCGGCTTTGAAGGCGAGCAGCCCTCTGCTGATCCCTGTTTCACGTGAAACGTCGGTTTCACGTGAAACAGTCACCGCCCGCGGTACGGCTTCCCGACGCTGTTCTCCGGCCCGTGCGGCAGGATGTGCCCCATGCCCAGTGCAGAGACGACGCCCATGAGCGCGCATGAGCCGGATCAGGTGCGGCCGACCCGGGAGGACAAGGTCGCCGCGCATGGCAGTGAGCTGATCGGTGGCCCGATCGGGCGGCGTGCCCTGCTCGGGACGTCCTGGTGGACGCCGGTACGGGTCATCGCGTTGGTGGCCATCGGCATGTTCGCTCTCGGCCTGGTCCAGAAGGCGCCCTGCTACAACGGGGCCTGGTTCTTCGGTGCCAGCTCCCAGTACACCCACGCCTGCTACTCGGACATCCCGCACCTGTACCAGGGGCGGGGCTTCGCCGACGGGCTGGTGCCGTACTTCGACAAGCTGCCCGGTGACATGCAGTACCTCGAGTACCCGGTGCTGACCGGCGTCTTCATGGAGGTCGCGTCCTGGCTCACCTCGGACAGCGGCAGCATCCAGGACCAGGAGCAGTGGTACTGGATGGTCAACGCCGGGATGCTGATGGTCTGCGCCGCGGTCATCGCCGTCTGTGTGACCCGGACCCATCGGCGGCGTCCCTGGGACGGCCTGCTGGTCGCCCTGGCCCCCGCGTTCGCGTTGACCGCGACCATCAACTGGGATCTGCTGGCCGTGGCCCTGACGGCCGCGGCGATGCTGATGTGGTCGCGTGGCCGTTCGTTCGCCTTCGGGATCCTGCTCGGTCTGGCCACGGCCGCCAAGCTGTACCCCGTCTTCCTGCTCGGAGCACTGTTCGTGCTGTGCTGGCGCGCGGCCCGATGGCGGGACTTCGGGCGTGCGCTGGGCGGCACCGCGCTCGCCTGGCTGGTGGTCAATCTCCCGGTGATGCTGCTCGCGTGGGACGGGTGGTCGCAGTTCTACCGGTTCAGCCAGGAAAGAGCCGTCGACTTCGGTTCCTTCTGGCTCATCCTGGCGCAGAACTCCACGGACCCGCTGAGCACCGACACCGTCAACACCTTCGCCACGCTGCTGATGCTGCTGTGCTGTGCCGGCATCGCGGTGCTGACGCTCACGGCGCCGCGCCGGCCGCGTTTCGCCCAGCTGGCCTTCCTGATCGTGGCGGCGTTCATCCTCACCAACAAGGTCTACTCGCCGCAGTACGTCCTGTGGCTGGTCCCCCTGGCCGCGCTGGCCCGCCCGAAGTGGCGGGACATCCTCATCTGGCAGGCCTGCGAGGTGGCGTACTTCCTCGGTATCTGGATGTACCTCGCCTACACGACCAGCGGAGACGCCCACAAGGGCCTGCCGACCGACGGCTACCACTGGGCCATCGGCCTGCATCTGCTGGGCACGCTCTACCTGGTCGCCGTCGTCGTGCGGGACATCCTCATGCCGGAGCGCGACCCGGTGCGGCAGAGCGGCGAGGACGACCCCTCGGGCGGTGTCCTCGACCGGGCGGAAGATGTGCACGTCTTCGGAGCGGCCGCCCATCCGCCGCGCCACGCCGCCCATGACGAGGAAGGCCCGCAGGTGGCTTGGGGCGACCGGGAGGCCGTCGAAGGTTCGCTCTGAGCGAACAGGGGCGGAGAGCGGTACGCGGAAGGCCGTACACGGGGATTCCGTGTACGGCCTTTCGTCGCTTCCGTGATGCCGGACGGCTGGGCTCAGCGGTCCACGAGACGGTCGAACTGCGTGGTGGTGTGCCGCAGATGGGCGACCAGTTCGTCGCCGACCTTCGGCTCGGGCGCGTCCGACGGCACGAAGAGGATCGACACCTGCATGTGCGGGGGCTCCGCGAACCAGCGCTGCTTGCCGCCCCACACGAAGGGCGAGAGGTTCCGGTTCACCGTGGCGAGGCCGGCGCGGGCGACGCCCTTGGCGCGCGGCATGACGCCGTGCAGCGCCTTCGGCGCCTCCAGGCCCACACCGTGCGACGTACCGCCCGCCACGACCACCAGGAAGCCGTCGGAGGCGGTCTTCTGCTGGCGGTAGCCGAAACGGTCGCCCTTGGACACGCGCGTGACGTCCAGGACCGCGCCACGGTACTCGGTGGCGTCGTGGTCCCCCAGCCACAGCCGCGTGCCGATCCGGGCGCGGAAGCGGGTCTGCGGGAACTGCTGCTGCAGGCGCGCCAGTTCCTCGGCCTTCAGGTGGCTCACGAACATCGTGTGCAGCGGCAGCCGGGCGGCCCGCAGCCGGTCCATCCAGCCGATGACCTCCTCGACGGCGTCCGAGCCGTCCGTGCGGTCGAGCGGCAGATGGATGGCGAAGCCCTCCAGCCGGACGTTCTCTATGGCGGCGTGCAGCTGGGACAGCTCGTGCTCGCTCACTCCGTGCCGCTTCATCGAGGACATCACCTCGATGACGACGCGCGCGCCCACGAGGCCGTACACGCCGTCCACCGACGACACCGAGCGGATGACCCGGTCCGGCAGCGGCACCGGCTCCTCACCGCGGCGGTACGGGGTCAGCACCAGAAGGTCGCCGCCGAACCAGTCCTTGATGCGCGCGGCCTCGTACGTCGTGCCGACCGCGAGGATGTCGGAGCCCAGCCGGGTGGCCTCCTCCGCCAGCCGCTCGTGCCCGAACCCGTAGCCGTTGCCCTTGCAGACCGGTACGAGACCCGGGAACTGCTCCTGCACGTGCTTGTGGTGCGCCCGCCAGCGCGCGGTGTCGACGTAGAGCGTGAGCGCCATGGCCGGACCTGGAACCTTTCTCGTGGCTGCGGTGTATCAGAGGTGTGGAAGCTATCGACGGTGCAGCTATTGACGGTATCGAAGCTGGGCGCGCGGGGTCAGCGACGCGACATGTAGATGTCGAGCGCCTTGTGCAGCAGCTTGTTCAGCGGGAAGTCCCACTCGCCGAGGTACTCGGCGGCCTGACCGCCGGTGCCGACCTTGAACTGGATCAGACCGAAGAGGTGGTCGCTCTCGTCCAGCGAGTCGGAGATGCCGCGCAGGTCGTAGACGGTGGCGCCCAGCGCGTAGGCGTCGCGCAGCATCCGCCACTGCATCGCGTTCGAGGGCCGGACCTCGCGGCCGATGTTGTCGGAGGCGCCGTAGGAGTACCAGACGTGGCCGCCGACGATGAGCATCGTCGCCGCCGACAGGTTCACCCCGTTGTGCCGCGCGAAGTACAGCCGCATGCGGTTCGGGTCCTCGGTGTTGAGAGCCGTCCACATGCGCTGGAAGTACGACAGGGGCCGCGGCCGGAAGTGGTCGCGCACGGCCGTGATCTCGTACAGGCGCTGCCACTCCTCCAGGTCCTGGTAACCGCCCTGGACGACCTCGACGCCGGCCTTCTCGGCCTTCTTGATGTTGCGGCGCCACAGCTGGTTGAAGTTCTTGTGGACCTCCTCCAGCGACCGGTTGGCGAGCGGCACCTGGAAGACATAGCGGGGCTGTACGTCGCCGAAACCGGCCCCGCCGTCCTCGCCCTGCTGCCAGCCCATACGGCGCAGCTTGTCGGCGACCTCGAAGGCGCGCGGCTCGATGAAGTCGGCCTCGATGTCGCGCAGCCGCTTCACGTCCGGGTTCTGGATGCCCTGCTTGATGGAGCCCGCGTCCCAGCGTCGGATGATCACCGGCGGGCCCATCTTCACGGAGAAGGCGCCCTGCTGCTTCAGGTGCGCGAGCATCGGCTCCAGCCACTCGGTCAGGTTCGGGGAGAACCAGTTGATGACCGGGCCCTCGGGCAGATAGGCGAGGTAGCGCTTGATCTTGGGCAGCTGGCGGTAGAGGACGAGACCCGCGCCGACCAGCTCGCCGCTGCGGTCGAACCAGCCGAGGCTCTCCGAGCGCCACTCCGCCTTGACGTCAGCCCAGGCCGGGACCTGCATGTGGCTCGCCGACGGCAGGCTCTGGATGTACGCCAGATGCTGCTCGCGACTGATCGTCCTCAGGGTCAGGCTCATTCGGGGCGCTCCTCGGGCTGGTGTGTCCCCATGGGAACAGGGGCTCCGGCTCTAGCGCCGAAGCCTACTGCGCCCGGGGAGCGCCTCGACCGGGCGTACGAAAGCTCCGCACCGGCGCTGGGCGCCTCCGGGGCGTTCGTGGGTGATCTATGCGGTGTTGTGCCGTTGTCCGGTGGCCGGCCTCCCGGCCACCGGTTCGACGAGGGCGGTCGCGGGCGTGTCAGACGCCGCCGAAGAGCCCGCCGTGTGCCATGCCGAGGAAGAAGCCGACTCCCGAGAGGCCGAGGCCCACGATCAGGCCGAAGCGTTCGCGGGTCGTCACCGAGATCCATTGGCCGTAGGCACCGGCGGCGATGCCGATCAGACCGGTCCAGGAGCTGAGCAGGTGCAGGTTGTGGAACTGGGCCGTGACGAAGGACGTGATGCCGAGCACCAGGGTCACCACGAGGAGGGCGTCCTGGAGGGGATGGGCCTTGCCGTCCGTGGCGAAGAGGCCTCCGGCGGTGTTGGGTCGCAATGCCTGTGCCATAGGGCACCTCCTGCGAAAAGCGGCGCATCGTAGCGCCATACACACCCGATGTGTACAGATTGTGGGTGACGGCGGCCGGATTTCAACCGGAAGCCGGTGTGCAGGTACTGTGTACCGTCTGCACCGGTGTCTGCCCGGCCTCGGGAGAACCGCAAGGTCACCCCCGATTGTCAGTGGCGGCCGATACCGTTGCGTACGCATCACGACCCTCCTGCCACGGAACGACCGTGGCCGCTGAGTCCAAAGGAGGTGGGTTCCACATGCGTCACTACGAGGTGATGGTCATCCTCGACCCCGATCTGGAGGAGCGCGCTGTCGCCCCCCTGATCGAGAACTTCCTCTCCGTCGTCCGTGAGGGCAACGGCAAGGTCGAGAAGGTCGACACCTGGGGCCGTCGTCGTCTCTCGTACGAGATCAAGAAGAAGCCCGAGGGCATCTACTCGGTCATCGACCTGCAGGCCGAGCCTGCGGTCGTCAAGGAGCTCGACCGCCAGATGAACCTGAACGAGTCGGTCCTCCGGACCAAGGTCCTCCGCCCCGAGACCCACTGAGCTCCGCTCAGCTGATTTCGGGATTCGAGTAGCAAGCAGCCAGAGCAAACCCGCCGAGAGGTTCCCCCATGGCAGGCGAGACCGTCATCACGGTGGTCGGCAATCTTGTCGACGACCCCGAGCTGCGCTTCACCCCGTCCGGTGCGGCGGTCGCGAAGTTCCGTGTCGCGTCCACCCCCCGCACCTTCGACCGTCAGACGAACGAGTGGAAGGACGGCGAAAGCCTCTTCCTCACCTGCTCGGTCTGGCGTCAGGCGGCGGAGAACGTCGCCGAGTCGCTCCAGCGAGGCATGCGCGTCATCGTGCAGGGCCGGCTGAAGCAGCGGTCCTACGAGGACCGTGAGGGTGTCAAGCGCACGGTCTACGAACTGGACGTCGAGGAAGTCGGCGCCAGCCTGCGTAACGCCACGGCCAAGGTCACCAAGACCTCCGGTGGCGCTCGCGGTGGCCAGGGCGGTTACGGCGGCGGCGGTGGCGGCGGTCAGGCCGGCGGCGGCTGGGGCGGTGGCTCCGGTGGCGGCCAGCAGGGCGGCGGCGCTCCCGCCGACGACCCGTGGGCGACCGGCGCTCCCGCCGGTGGCAACCAGGGCGGCGGCGGCTGGGGTGGAAACTCCGGCGGCGGTGGCGGCGGCTACTCGGACGAGCCCCCCTTCTAGACCTTCGGGTCCAAGGGTGGGCCGTACCCACACTTCTTGATCACACAGGAGATACACCATGGCGAAGCCGCCTGTGCGCAAGCCGAAGAAGAAGGTCTGCGCTTTCTGCAAGGACAAGGTCACGTACGTGGACTACAAGGACACGAACATGCTGCGGAAGTTCATTTCCGACCGCGGCAAGATCCGTGCCCGCCGCGTGACCGGCAACTGCACGCAGCACCAGCGTGACGTCGCCACGGCCGTGAAGAACAGCCGTGAGATGGCGCTGCTGCCCTACACGTCCACCGCGCGATAAGGGAAGGGTGACCGACACATGAAGATCATCCTCACCCACGAGGTCTCCGGCCTCGGTGCCGCGGGCGACGTCGTCGACGTCAAGGACGGTTACGCTCGCAACTACCTGATCCCGCGGAAGTTCGCTATCCGCTGGACCAAGGGTGGCGAGAAGGACGTCGAGCAGATCCGTCGCGCTCGCAAGATCCACGAGATCCAGACCATCGAGCAGGCCAACGCTGTGAAGGCCCAGCTCGAGGGTGTCAAGGTCCGCCTGGCCGTCCGCTCCGGCGACGCCGGTCGGCTCTTCGGCTCCGTCACCCCGGCCGACGTCGCTTCGGCGATCAAGGCTGCCGGTGGCCCCGAGGTCGACAAGCGCCGCATCGAGCTCGGCACGCCGATCAAGACCCTGGGCGCCCACGAGACGTCCGTGCGTCTGCACCCCGAGGTGGCCGCCAAGGTCAACATCGAGGTCGTCGCGGCCTGATCGCCGCACACTCGGCTTGATGAGCTGAGAGAAGGGGGCCGCACCCATCAGGGTGCGGCCCCCTTCTTCGTGGGCCGGCCTCGCGGACTTAGCTCGAACGCCGTGGATTCGTTTCACGTGAAACACGCTGTTCCACGTGAAACCGTCAGCGCGTCGCTCCCGTGACGATCCAGCGGCCGGAGCGAGCCCGCAGCCAGAGCGTCAGCATCCGGACCGTCATCATCAGCGTCATGGCTGCCCAGACCCCGGTCAGGCCACCACCGATGACGGGGATCAGCAGAGCCACGGGGGCGAACACGGCCAGCGTGGCCACCATCGCCCAGGCGAGATAAGGGCCGTCGCCGGCCCCCATCAGGACACCGTCCAGGACGAAGACCACGCCGCAGATCGGCTGGGAGAGCGCCACCACGAGCAGTGCGGGCAGGGCGGTGTCCTGGACAGCGCCGTCACTGGTGAACAGGGGCAGGAACAGCGGGCGGGCGGCCACCACGAGCAGTCCGAGGCCGATACCGGAGGCGATGCCCCACTCGACCATGCGGCGGCATACGGCCCGGGCGCCTTCGGCGTCGTTGGCGCCCAGATACCGCCCGATGATCGCCTGCCCCGCGATGGCGATGGCGTCGAGCGCGAAGGCGAGCAGACTCCACAGCGACAGGATGATCTGGTGGGCCGCGACATCGGCGTCTCCCAGCCGGGCGGCGACGGCCGTCGCGATCATCAGGATGGCCCGCAGCGACAGCGTGCGGACCAGCAGCGGCACACCGGCCTGGGCGGAGGCGCGGATGCCTGCCGCGTCCGGGCGCAGGGAGGCCCCGTGTGCACGGGCTCCGCGGATGACGACCAGGAGGTAGACGGCGGCCATCCCGCACTGCGCCAGGACGGTCCCCCAGGCCGAACCGGCGATGCCGAGATCGGCGCCGTAGACGAGGCCGACGTTGAGCACGGCGTTGGCGATGAAGCCGCCGACGGCCACATAGAGAGGGGTGCGGGTGTCCTGAAGGCCGCGCAACACTCCGGTGGCGGCGAGGACGACCAGCATCGAGGGGATGCCGAGCGCCGAGATACGCAGATAGGTGGTCGCGTACGGGGCGGCGGTGTCGGAGGCACCGAAGAGTTCGACGAGGGACGGTGCCGTGGGCAGGACGATCGCGACGACGGCCGCGCCCAGGAGGAGGGCGAGCCAGATGCCGTCCATGCCCTGGCGGATGGCCGACGGCAGATCGCCGGCGCCGACGCGGCGGGCGACGGCCGCCGTGGTGGCGTAGGCGAGGAAGACGAAGACGCTGACGGCGGTCATGAGGAGGGCGGAGGCGACGCCGAGTCCGGCGAGCTGCGCGGTGCCGAGATGGCCGACGATCGCACTGTCGGCCATGACGAAAAGGGGCTCGGCGACCAGTGCGCCGAAGGCTGGGACGGCCAGGGCGACGATCTCTCGATCGTGCTGCCGGCGGGCAGCCTTGGGGGACGCGGGAGCCTGTGTCATGGCCATCAATGTAATCGTCCACAGGTAAGTGATGCAATCTCTTAGCGACCCTTACTGACCGTCTGGTGCTGTGAGTCGTCGCGCACCGTTCGAAGGGAACTTGGCCCGACCGGGAAACTTTTTCTTCTGCACAGCCGGTGGACGGTAAACGACCAGGTCAGGGGTGTGGTGTGGGGAAGGTCGCAGGCTTGTTCACAGGGCTGTCCACCGGGTCGTGCACAGGTTTCGCGGGGTTCTCCACAGCATCTGGGCCGTCGTCCACATGGCCTGTGGATAACCAGATTGGCTGACGCCTCCCGCACCTCTACCGTGGTCCGGCGCCCACTCCGTCCGACGGCTGGAAAACTGCCGCGAAACCCGACGTGACACAACCGGAGGTGGGGCTCTCGATTGTCAGAGGCGTGCCGTAGAACTGAGGGCATGCGAGGTCCGCTCGGCGGACGGGAGGAGGTGGCTCGGTGAGTATTTCCGAGCCCTTGGACGACCCGTGGGCCGACAGCGGTCCCAGTGATCGTCTTCCCGCCTCCCGTCGCCGCGGCGACAGCATCCGTGGCCGTGACGAGCAGCATGACCGGGGCAGGGACAGCGGGGAGTGGGACGGTGGAGGCGCCACCTTCGAGCGGGTCCCGCCCCAGGATCTCGACGCCGAGCAGTCCGTCCTCGGCGGCATGCTGCTGTCGAAGGACGCCATCGCCGATGTCGTCGAGGTCATCAAGGGCCACGACTTCTACAAGCCGGCACACGAGACGATCTTCCAGGCGATC
Organism: Streptomyces sp. NPDC059852; assembly: GCF_042731455.1. NCBI lineage: Bacteria > Bacillati > Actinomycetota > Actinomycetes > Kitasatosporales > Streptomycetaceae > Streptomyces > Streptomyces sp. NPDC059852. The sequence goes on from NZ_JBHWJK010000021.1 coordinate 8,846, forward strand.
CTCGACGTCTATGCGAAGGGCGAGCCGGCCGACCCGATCACCATCGCGGCGGAGCTGACCAAGCGCGGCGAGATCAACAAGGTCGGCGGCGCCGCCTATCTGCACACCCTCGTGCAGACGGTGCCGACGGCGGCGAACGCCGAGTACTACGCGGAGATCGTCCACGAGCGGGCCGTCCTGCGCCGCCTGGTCGAGGCGGGGACCCGTATCACGCAGATGGGATACGCGGCCGACGACGACGTCGACGAGATCGTCAACCGCGCCCAGGCGGAGATCTACGCGGTCACCGAGCAGCGCACCAGCGAGGACTACCTGCCGCTCGGCGACATCATGGAGGGCGCCCTCGACGAGATCGAGGCGATCGGCTCCCGCACCGGTGAGATGACCGGAGTCCCCACCGGCTTCACCGACCTCGACTCGCTCACCAACGGCCTCCACCCCGGCCAGATGATCGTCATCGCGGCCCGCCCCGCGATGGGCAAGTCCACGCTCGCGCTCGACTTCGCCCGTGCGGCGTCCATCAAGCACAACCTGGCGAGCGTCATCTTCTCCCTGGAGATGGGGCGCAACGAGATCGCGATGCGTCTGCTCTCCGCCGAGGCCCGGGTGGCCCTGCACCACATGCGCTCCGGCACGATGACGGACGAGGACTGGACGCGGCTGGCCCGCCGGATGCCCGAGGTCTCGGCGGCCCCGCTCTACATCGACGACTCCCCGAACCTGTCGATGATGGAGATCCGCGCGAAGTGCCGTCGCCTGAAGCAGCGCAACGACATCAAGCTCGTGATCATCGACTATCTCCAGCTGATGCAGTCCGGTGGTTCCAAGCGCTCCGAGAGCCGTCAGCAGGAGGTCTCGGACATGTCCCGTAACCTCAAGCTGCTCGCCAAGGAGCTCGAGGTCCCGGTCATCGCCCTCTCGCAGCTCAACCGTGGTCCCGAGCAGCGCACCGACAAGAAGCCGATGGTGTCCGACCTGCGTGAGTCCGGCTCCATCGAGCAGGACGCCGACATGGTCATCCTGCTGCACCGCGAGGACGCCTACGAGAAGGAGTCGCCCCGCGCCGGCGAGGCCGACATCATCGTGGGCAAGCACCGTAACGGCCCGACGGCGACGATCACGGTGGCCTTCCAGGGCCACTACTCCCGCTTCGTGGACATGGCCCAGACCTGACGGGGACGGCCGCCGGTCGGGACCCGGGCCGGGTGAATGCGCTCGACCTCGGCGTGGTCGGCGGGGTGGACTGGGGGTATGACGACATCTCAGGAAGAGCTGCTGCCCGCTACGCGGCGTGCGTTGGTGCATCGGATCGCCGTGGCCCAGGCCGAGGGGCGGGCGCCCTCGTTGGTCGCCGCGGTCGTGCGGGGTGGGCGAGCGGTGTGGCACGGCTCGCGTACCTCCGTCGACGGGCACGGGCCGGACGAGAACGTGCAGTACCGGATCGGCTCGATCACCAAAACGTTCACGGCGGTGCTTGTACTGCGTCTGCGGGACGAGGGCCTGCTCGACCTCGGTGACCCGCTGGAGAAGCATCTTCCGGATACCGGTGCGGGGGAGGCCACGATCGCCCAACTGCTGGCGCACAGCAGCGGGCTGGCGGCCGAGTCGCCCGCGCCCTGGTGGGAGCGGACCTCCGGGGCGTTGCGGCCCGAGCTCGCGGATGTCCTGGGCGAGCAGCCGTTCCTGCATCCGTCGGGGCGCCGGTTCCATTACTCGAACCCCGGCTACACCGTGCTGGGGGCGCTGGTGGAGAAGGTGCGCGGGGCGCACTGGGAGGACGTCCTCCGCCGGGAAGTGCTCGAGCCCCTCGGCCTCTCACGTACCACCACCCGGCCGCAGGCCCCGCACGCCGGCGGTTGGGCCGTGCACCCCTGGGCCGATGTGATGCTTCCCGAACCGGCGGAGGACCTGGGCAGGATGGCTCCTGCCGGGCAGTTGTGGTCGACCACCGGCGACCTGGCACGGTTCGCCGCCTTCCTGGCCCGTGGGGACGAACGGGTCCTGAGCGCCGACACACTGCGGGAGATGAGAACGCCCGCGGCCCCGCACGAGACGGCGGACGTGGCGAGCGGGTACGCCTACGGCCTCGGCCTGGAGACCAGGCACCAGGACGGCAGGACGCTCGTCGGGCACACGGGCTCCCTGCCGGGCTTCCTCGCCTGCCTCACCTTCAGCGTGGACGACGACGTGGCGGCGGTGGTCCTCGCCAACTGCACCTCCGGACCGCTGCCGTTCACCATCGCCGCCGACCTCGTCCGGATCGTCGCCGAGGCCGAGCCGCGCATTCCGGAGCCCTGGCGCCCGACGCCCGACGTCGATCCGGCGATGCTGGAGCTGGCGGGCCCCTGGTACTGGGGCACCCATGCCTTTGCCCTCCGTCTCACCGCGGACGGGATGGCGGTGCTGGAGCCGCTGTCCGGGAAGGGGCGCGGTTCGCGCTTCCGACCCCACGAGGACGGCACCTGGACCGGACTGGAGGGCTACTACGCGGGCGAGCGCCTGAAGGCCGTACGGCGGCCGGACGGCACCGTGGACCACCTGGACCTCGGGTCCTTCGTGTTCACGCGGCAGCCGTACGACGAGGGGGCGGCTGTGCCGGGTGGAGTGGACCCCGAGGGCTGGCGGGGGATCGGGACCGCCTGACAGAGGAACCGCCCGAGGGCGAACCGGCTGACGGCCCGAGGGTAAATCGGCTGACGGACGAGCGAAGCGCCTGTTTCACGTGAAACAGGCGCTTCTTCGTCGGCGCGAGCCGTCAGAGTTGCAGCTTGAAGCCCGTGTGCGAGGCGGTGAAGCCCAGACGTTCATAGAAGCGGTGCGCGTCCGTGCGGGTCTTGTCGGACGTCAGTTGCACCAGATGGCAGTCCTGGCGCCGGGACTCGTCCACCGCCCACTCGATGAGCCGGGTTCCGAGACCGCTCCCGCGTTCGTCGGCGTGGATGCGGACACCTTCGATGATCGATCTGGTCGCACCTCGCCGCGACAGTCCCGGAACGATCGTGAGCTGCAGTGTGCCGACCACGCGGCCCTCGCGGACGGCGACGACCACATGCTGATGAGGATCGCCCTGAAGGCGCTCCAGAGCGGCCAGATACGGGGTCAGATCGTCCGGTGACTCCCGCTGCGCGCCCAGCGGATCGTCGGCGAGCATGCCGACGATGGCCGGGATGTCGTCGGCGACCGCGGGCCGTATCTCAAGATCTCCCATGCCCGCACCCTATGCGGGCGCCGCAAGCGACTCCACCACCCGCACGAGGGGGGCGAGTTCGGGGTTGCGGGCGGCGTCGTCGAGGGCTTCGCGGAGGGCTTTGTCGTTGGTGGGGCGGGCCTGGTCGAGGAGGTGGAGTCCGGCGTCGGTGACGTCGGTGTAGATGCCGCGTCGGTCGGTGGGGCAGAGGTAGCGGGAGAGCAGGCCGCGGTCCTCGAGGCGGGTGACTAGGCGGGTGGTGGCGCTCTGGCTGAGGACGACGGCGTCGGCGACCTGTTTCATCTGCAGGTGTCCGCCTTCGCCGTTGTGCTGGCGGCTGAGGACGTCGAGCAGGGAGTACTCGCGGACGCTGAGGTCGTGCCCGCTCTGCAGAGCGCGTTCGATGTGGGCCTCGATCCTGCCGTGCAGCAGGGAGAGGGCGCACCAGCCCTGGGCGAGGGCGGTGAGTGCGGGATCGGTCGCTGTCATGCCATGTCCTCCGTCCCGGGGGCGGGCTGCGACCAGAGTAGAGCAACACCGCAATAGCCCGCGCTTGCAAGTAAGGCGCGTCTGCAAGTATTGTCGTCACTCGTAAAGCGCACCTGCAATCGTTTGGGAAGGTACCCCTTCATGCCTCTCGCGCTTCTGGCCCTCGCGATCGGGGCCTTCGGAATCGGGACGACCGAATTCGTGATCATGGGTTTGCTGCCCGAGGTCGCGGGTGACTTCGGGGTCTCCATCCCCACCGCCGGACTCCTGGTGACCGGCTACGCCCTCGGCGTGGTCCTCGGCGCCCCGCTGATGACCGTGCTCGGCACCAAGGTCTCCCGCAAGCGGATGCTGATGCTGCTGATGGGCCTGTTCGTCCTCGGCAACCTGCTCTCCGCCGTCGCCCCGTCCTTCTCCGTCATGCTGATCGGCCGCGTGGTCGCCTCGCTCGCCCACGGCGCCTTCTTCGGCATCGGCTCGGTCGTCGCGGCCGACCTGGTCGCCCCGGACAAGAAGGCCGGCGCCATCGCGATGATGTTCACCGGTCTGACGGTGGCCAATGTCGTGGGCGTCCCGCTGGGCACCTTCGTCGGACAGGCCGCGGGCTGGCGGATCACCTTCACCATCGTGGCCGCGCTCGGACTGATCGGCCTGGCCGGTATCGCCAAGCTGGTCCCCGACATGCCCAAGCCGCAGGGCGTGCGACTGCGGCACGAGCTGGCCGCCTTCAAGAACGCCCAGGTCCTGCTCGCCATGGCGATGACGGTGCTCGGCTTCGGCGGCGTCTTCGCGGCCATCACCTACATCGCGCCGATGATGACCCATGTCGCCGGCTTCGCCGACGGCTCCGTGACCTGGCTGCTGGTCCTGTTCGGGCTCGGCATGGTCGGCGGCAATCTGATCGGCGGCAAGTACGCCGACCGTGCGCTGATGCCGATGCTGTACGTGTCCCTGGGCGCGCTCGCCGTCGTGCTCGCCGTGTTCACGGTCACCGCGCACAACAAGGTCCTCGCGGCCATCAGCATCGCGCTGATCGGCGCCCTGGGCTTCGCCACCGTGCCCCCGCTGCAGAAGCGGGTCCTCGACCAGGCGCACGGCGCCCCGACACTGGCCTCGGCCGTGAACATCGGCGCCTTCAACCTCGGCAACGCCCTCTCCGCCTGGCTCGGCGGCATCGTGATCGCCGCCGGCTTCGGCTACACCTCCCCGAACTGGGTCGGCGCCGCCCTCGCCGCCGCAGCGCTGCTGCTCGCGTTCCTCTCGGCGGCGCTGGAACGCCGCGGCGGGACCTCCGCGGACACCGCGGACACCGTTGTGGCGGGCCGCCCGGCCTCCGTCGAGGCCGAAGCCGTCGCCCACCACTGAGCCGATCCGTGCGCGGGGCCAGGGCCGCCCCCGCGCACCCGGCCACCCGACCATCCCCCTCAGTACCGCACCACCGCACCCCCGCACCACAAGGAGAACCCATGACCACCGCGACCGCAGTCACCCCCCTGACCAGCCAGGACGCCGACGCCCTCGTCCTCGCCGCCCAGCGCGCCGCCGAGGCCGCCGGAGTGCAGGTCAGCGTCACCGTCCTGGACGCGGGAGGGCACCTGCTCGCCTTCCGCCGCGACGACCGCGCCGTACTGATCTCCGGTGAGACCAGCACCCGCAAGGCCTACACGGCGCTGCAGCTGGGCACCCCCACCGCCGATCTCGTCGACGCCGTCCAGCCCGGCGGTCTCTTCCACACCCTGCCGACCGCGCTCGACCGGCCGCTGCTGTTCATCGCGGGCGGTCTGCCGATCCACCGTGACGGCCGGCTGATCGGTGCGATCGGTGTCGGCGGCGGGGCGCCCGAGCAGGACCACGGGTTCGCGGCCACGGCCGTCGACTCGGTCCTCTGACGGCACACGCGCCACGGCGCACGCACGAAGCGCCGGTTCCCGACGGGGGACCGGCGCTTCGGCGTAGGGCGGTGACACCTCAGCCGGCGGCCACCGTCAGCGGGGCGAACCGCCGGCTCCAGTCACCGGGCAGCTCCGGGATGCCGTAGGTCATGACCGCGTTGAAGGCCACGGAGTCCAGACCGTGCCGCTTCACCCAGGTCAGCAGCTCCTCGTGGCGTACGTCGAGGTCGGTGCGCAGGGGACGGTCGGTGTGGGCCGCGAGGGAGGCGATCAGCGCCTGAGCGGTCTCGGTGTCCCGGGCGACCAGGGGACCCACCACCTGGGTGGTCATGTTCGGCCAGGCGCCCGCGTACCCGATGATCCGCCCGCCGTCCTCGGCCACCCGCAGCTGATCGGCGAAGGCGGGCAGCCGCGTGATGATGTGCGTGCGATCCGCCCCGAACACCTCCTCGTCCAGCCGGAGGATCGCCGGAAGGTCCTCGGCGGTCGCCGCACGGGTGGAGACCGAGGGCGTGAAGCCGCCCGGGACGAAGTGCCCCCTGACCATCTCCGCCCGACCCGTGGTCTTGAAGCCCAGCTCCTCGTACAGCGGCCGCCCGTTCGGGGTGGCGTGCAAGGTCAGCGGCGTCGTCCCCATCGAGGAGAGGACGTGACGCATCAGGCGCCGGCCGACGCCCCGGCGGGCGTACCGCTCGGCCACCAGGACCATGCCGATGGCCCCCAGGTCGGGCCGCTCCCGGGGCCCGTACTCGGTGACGACACAGGCCGAGACGAGTCCGCCGTCGGGCGCGTCGATGCCGTATCCACGGCCGGCGGTCAGCAGCAGCCCCCACTTGTGTTCCTCACGGGGCCAGCCCCGGTCCTGGGACAGGTCGGCACAGGCGACCAGATCGCGAGGGGTGAGACGGCGGATGGGCAGAGCGGCGAGGGAAGGTGTCGACACGCACGTCAGGCTGTCGGACGAGAGCCTTGGTCGTCCACCAATTTCGAGCGGGACATACGACGTTCTGGGCACACCTCGAGCATCCGCGTCAGCCGAGATCAGAGGCGTGCAGGGCGCGCACACCCTCGATGTTCCCGTCGAGGTAGTGGCGCAGCGACAGCGGCACCAGGTGCACGGAGGCGATCCCGACCCGGTTGAACGGCACCCGCACGATCTCGTACTCGCCGATCGGCTCGTCCACTTCGGGGCCGTGCCGCAAGGCAGGGTCCATGGATTCCAGGTGGCAGACGAAGAAGTGCTGGACCTTCACCCCGGTCGATGCCTCGTCGTGGCCGATGTGCTCGACGGTGTCGACGAAGCAGGGGACCACATCGGTGATCTTGGCGCCCAGCTCCTCGTAGACCTCGCGGTGCAGCGCGTCGACGACGGTGGAGTCCGTCGGTTCGACACCGCCGCCGGGCGTGAGCCAGTACGGATCCATGCCCGGCTTGGTGCGCTTGATCAGGATCAGATCGTCGCCGTCCAGAAGAACGGCGCGGGCGGTGCGCTTGACCACGGGTCGGACGGTCATGGAGGAAATGTGGCCCGGCTGGTTCCACGTGAAACATCGCATCCGGTCACCACCCGAGCCCACCGGGTGACGGCCGCAAAACTGCAGCTCAGGCCCAGTCCGTCGCCGCCCTGAGCAGCCACTCGTGAGCCCGTGCGATATGCGGCATGGCCAGAGTGCCGGTACGGACGGCCAGGAAGTACGTCCGCAAGGGCGGGACCGGCGGCTCGTGCAGGGCGACGACCTCGCCACCGTCGAGGGCGTCCGCGCACAGATAGCGCGGCAGCACCGCCAGCCCCGCTCCCGCGACAGCACAGGCGAGGACCGCGCGCAGATCCGGGACGATCACGGTGCCGGGCGCGGCGGGTCTGGAGTCGAAGACGGAGGCCCAGTAGCGGGAGACGAAGGGCAGGGACTCGTGCACCTCCACCACCGGGATGTCCTCCAGGGCGTGCGCCCCCTTGTCCTGGAGGTGGCCCGCGCCGATCCGCTCGATCCAGAGGGGAGCCGCCACCAGGACGTGCTCCTCGTCGCAGAGCGCAGTCGCCGTGAGCAGTGCGCCCCGCGGACGGGCCGTCGTGATGGCCAGATCATGATGTCCGGCGGCCAGCCCTTCGAGGGTCTCCTCCGCGGTGCCGAAGGAGGCGCGCAGGGCGAAGCCCTGGTTGTCCTCGCGGGTCAGACCGGTGAGCGCGGGCAGCGCACGCTCGGCGGTGAACTCGGGAGGCCCGGCGAGATGCAGCGAGCGTAAGGAGGACTCGTCGTCGAGGCCGGTCTCGGTGATCTCGACCAGGGCGTCGAGATGCGGGGCGGCCTTGTGGGCGAGCTCGTCGCCGATGGTCGTCGGGGTCACGCCGCGCGCCTGCCGGAGGAACAGGGGGCGCCCCAACTGCCGTTCCAGCGTCCGGATCTGCGAGGTCACGGCGGGCTGGGACAGGCCCAGCAGTGCCGCGGCCCGGGTGAAGGAACCGGCCCGGTGCACGGTCACAAAAGTCCGCAGCAAGGCCAGATCCATGCCACCGTCCTCCCCTTCCCCGCCCTTCTCCCCACCCCCAGGGCAGGGCCCAACTATAAATATGTCGATAGGTCGCTGTCGCTACTGTGATTGGACACTGACAGAGAGTCAACTAGCCTTGTTCGCGCGGTTCTTCGCGCGCGGAACCGGGGCGGTCCGAGCCACGAGGGGGGAGGCTCGGACCGCCCGTCCTCTCCCGACGGCCGCTCCCGGCGACGGTCACCGGGCCGACTCCTCCAGGGCCCGCAGCACATCGGCCACCAGGTCCTCCGTGTCCTCGGCGCCGACCGACATCCGGATGAAGCCCTCCGGCACGTCGTCCCCGCCCCAGCGGCCCCGCCGCTCGGCCGTGGAACGCACCCCGCCGAAGCTGGTGGCGTCGTCGACGAACCGCAGGGCCTCAAGGAAGCGCTCGGCACGCGTGCGCGTGGGCAGCGTGAAGGACACGACGCAGCCGAAGCGCCGCATCTGCCGGGCGGCGACGGCGTGCGACGGGTCCTTGGGCAGCCCCGGATACCGCACCGCGAGATCCTCCGGCCAGTCCTGCAGGGCCTCTGCCACGGCAAGGGCGGTCGCGTTCTGCCGCTCCACCCGCAGCTGCAGCGTGGCCAGGGAGCGGTGCGCGAGCCATGCCTCCATCGGCCCCGGGATCGCGCCGACGATCTTGCGCCAGCGCCGTACGGCCGCCATGGCCTCCGGATCGCGGCCGGTGACATAGCCCAGCAGCACATCACCGTGGCCGGTCAGCTGCTTGGTGCCGCTGGCCACCGAGAAGTCGGCGCCCAGCTCCAGCGGCCGCTGCCCGAGCGGGGTGGCGAGGGTGTTGTCGACGGCGACCAGCGCCCCGCGCGCGTGCGCCTCCTCGACGAGGCGCCGGACGTCGCACACGTCGAGACCGGGGTTGGACGGCGTCTCGATCCACAGCAGCCTGGCCCCGTCGAGGACGCCGAGCTGCGCGTCGCCGCCGGTCGGCGCCGTACGCACCTCGATGCCGTACGCCTCCAGCTGCCCGCGCACCAGGGGAAGCGCCTGGTAGCCGTCGCTCGGCAGGACGACCGCGTCGCCGGACCGCAGCTGGGAGAAGAGCACCGAGGAGATGGCGGCCATGCCGGACGCGAAGACGAGCGTCTCGGCGTCGCTCTCCCCCGGCGCCTCCAGACCGCCGATGGCCCGCTCCAGATGCGTCCAGGTCGGGTTCTCGTCCCGGCCGTAGGTGTACGGACCCGTGGGCTCGCCCGGCAGATGGAAGTGGGCGGCGAAGACCGGTCCCGGCAGGGTCGGCTCGTACTTGACGGGCTCCGGCAGCCCGGCCCGCACCGCGCGCGTGCCGTCCCCCGCCTCGGGAACCGGTGTCTGTCCCTGCGTACCGCTCATGCCGTCCTGCCCTCCACCTCTTCACGGACCGCTGTGAGCAGACCCGTACTCGCCGACTCCACCATGGTGAGGCATTCCTCGAAGCCGTCCCGGTCACCGTAGTAGGGGTCGGGCACGTCGAGGTCCTCGCCGGCGGCGGGGTCGTAGGAGCGCAGCAGCCGGACCTTCGCCGCGTCGTCCGCCGTCGGGGCGAGCCGGCGCAGCGCCTTCATATGACCCTCGTCGAGCGCGACCACGAGGTCGACGCGTTCGAACCAGGAGGTCCGGAACTGCCGGGCGGTGTGCTCGCTGTCGTAGCCGTGCTCCTCGAGGACGGAGACGGTGCGCGGGTCGGCCGGGTCGCCCTCGTGCCAGCCGCCGGTCCCGGCGCTGTCCACCTCGACCAGACCGTCCAGCCCGGCCTCTTCGACCCGGGCCCGGAAGACGGACGCGGCCATCGGGGAGCGGCAGATGTTGCCCGTGCAGACGAAGCAGACGCGGTAGGCCATCGGGCGCTCAGTCACCGTCGGGCAGGACGACGTTCAGCGCCCAGGAGACGATCGAGATGATCAGGCCGCCCAGGACGGCCGTCCAGAAGCCCTCGACATGGAAGCTCAGGTCGACCTTGTCGGCGAGCCACGAGGTCAGCAGCAGCATCAGGGCGTTGACGACAAGGGTGAACAGGCCCAGCGTCAGGATCAGCAGCGGCAGGCTGAGGAGCTTCACGACCGGCTTCACGACGACGTTGACGAGGCCGAAGATCAGGGCGACGAGCAGCAGGGTGGCGATCTCTTTGCCGGTGCTGTCGCCGGTCAGGGTGATGTCGTCTATCAGCCAGACCGCGACGGCCAGGGCCCCCGCGTTGGCGATCGTCTTGACTACGAAATTCTTCATGTGTCTGATCGTGGCAGACGAGATCGGCCAAAAGCACTGTGACGAGGGCGGATGACTGCGATGAAGGCCTTCCGGCTGGACGAACTGGAAGCGGAGCGCGCTGCCAACGACGGTGCCTACCTGCAGTTCCTGCGCGAGCGGAACATGTCGGTGGGGCTGTACGCGCTCGACGCGGGTGAGCGCGATCCACAACAACCGCACGACCAGGACGAGGTGTACCTCGTCGTGAGCGGCCGCGCGCAGATCACCGTCGGCCTGGAGACCACGCACGTGGGACGGGGGAGCGTCGTGTACGTGCCGGCCGGCGTCGCCCACAAGTTCCACCACATCAGCGAGGACCTCAGGGTGCTCGTGGTGTTCTCTCCCCCGGAGAGCTGACCCCGCGTCTCAGGGTTCCCTAGGGGTTCGATCAGGGGAGGACAAGGGCTGCGAGACGTCCGCCGGACCACCCGCCGGCCCTAGCATCGAGTGCAGGGAATCAGTGGATTCGACAGTCAGGACCCGCACTGGACGGGCGGAGAGGTAAGGACAAGGGCGATGCGTGAGATCTTCGCGGGACTGCCGTGGTGGGTGAAGTGGATCGCGGTGCCGGTCATCGCCCTGGTCGTGTTCGGCGGGCTGATAGCCAGCGTCGTCGGCTTCGTGATCGGACTGCTCTTCAAACTGCTGGTCTTCGTGGCCCTGGTCGGCGGACTGATCTACGTCGTCAGGAAGTTCACGTCGAGTTCGTCGTCACGCAGCGACTGGTGACGTTCACGGGGACCGGTGGGCGGTAACAGGAACCGCCGGTTCCCTCGGGCGAGGGAAGTTTCCCCGGCCGTGCGGCCCTCAGCGGTGACGGGCCAATAGGCTCCGTGAATCGACGCGGGGTCGCCCCCGCGAGCGGCGTGCACCCCTCCCGTGTTCCCCCGCACGGGCCCCCCTCGCCCCTCGGGAGTGACCTTGCCCACGGTTGACACCGCACCACCCACACCGACCCACCACCCGCTGGAACAACCGCGCGCCGCCGTACCCCAGGTCCCGCGGCAGACGACACCGGCGTCCCAGGCGGCCCCGGCCTCCCCCGAGCCGCCGCCGTCCGCGACCCTCATCGGATCGGTGCAGCGCGCCATGCGGCTGCTGGAGTGCGTCGCGGGGCACGCGTACGGGGCTCCCGCCAAGCAGCTCGCCCGGGAGACGGGGCTCGCGCTGCCCACGGCCTACCACCTGCTGCGCACCCTGGTGCACGAGGGCTATCTCCGCCGCGACAAGGGGCTGTTCTTCCTCGGCGACGCCGCCGTGCGGCTGAGCAGCACCAGCGCCCAGCAGAAACGTCGCAGCACGATGGTCGACGCACTCGCTCAATGGCGTGACGCGATCGGTGTCCCGGTTTACTACGCGCAGTACCGCGACGGTGAGATCGAGGTCGTGTGCGTCTCCGACACCCCGGGCAATCCGGCGGTGCACGAGTGGGCCGACTTCCGCGAGACCGGCCATGCCCACGCCATCGGCCAGTGCCTGCTCTCCCAGCTGGACGAGGAGGCCCGCCGGGACCATCTGGACCGGCATCCCGTGCGCGCCATCACGCCCTACACGGTCCCGGACAGCCACAGCCTGCTACGACGTCTGGACCAGGCCGGGCGCATGGCCCCCGTGACCGAACGTCAGGAGTACGCGCTCGGCACGGTGTGCGCGGCCATCCCGATCACGGTGGGCACGACCGCCGCGACGATGGCCCTGTCCCTCCCCCTCCACCAGGCCGACCGGCTGCCCTCTGCGGTGCGCCAGCTCCAGGCTGAGATCGGGCGGCTCCTGGGGTCACTCGCGCTCTCTATCAGTATCTGAAAACTCACTCCTTGTGATCTCTCGTGTACGTTCAGCAAGATTCCACCAGTGTCGGGGTCCGTCCCGGCCAGTCGAAGGCAACCGACGGGGTAGGCGATGCGCGAGTCCGTACAGGCAGAGGTCATGATGAGCTTTCTCGTCTCCGAGGAGCTCTCCTTCCGCATCCCGGTGGAACTGCGCTACGAGACCTGTGATCCCTATGCCGTGCGGCTGACGTTCCATCTGCCCGGTGATGCCCCGGTCACCTGGGCCTTCGGGCGCGAGCTGCTGGTCGACGGCGTGGGCAGCCCCTGCGGCGAGGGCGATGTACGGGTCTCCCCGGCCGGATCCGACACCCTGGGCGATGTGCTGATCCGGCTCCAGGTCGGCCCGGACCAGGCGCTGTTCCGCTCCTCCGTGGCACCCCTCGTGGCGTTCCTGGACCGCACCGACAAGCTGGTGCCCCTCGGGCAGGAGGGGGCGCTCGCCGACTTCGACGCGCATCTCGACGAGGCCCTGGACCGCATCCTCGCGGAGGAGCAGAGTGCGGGCTGACGTGTCACGGCGGCCGGGTGCGGCAGGGGCGTAACGCTTCAGCGGATGTCGGGGGCGCCTCGGAGGCCCTGCCTCACCGCTTACGACGTCGTCCGCGCCCACCCCGCCCCGCGGCCGGTGCCGGGCCCGCTACGGCCGGTCGTGCCCCCACGGGCGCCGTGCCGGCCTCGGGACGGTCGGCCGACACCACCAGCGCCGCCAGGGCCGTCGTCACCGGTACGGAGGCGACGAGGCCGATGGAGCCCACCAGCGTCCGCACGATCTCCTCGGCCACCAACTCGCTGTTGGCGACCGTGCCGACGCCGCTCTGGGCGATGGAGAAGAGCAGCAGCAGGGGCAGCGCGGCGCCCGCGTAGGCGAGGACGAGCGTGTTGACGACGGACGCGATGTGGTCGCGGCCGATGCGGATGCCCGCCCGGTACAGCCCGCGCCAGCCCATCGTCGGGTTGGCCTCGTGCAGCTCCCATACGGCGGAGGTCTGGGTGACCGTCACGTCGTCGAGCACACCGAGCGAACCGATGATGATCCCGGCCAGCAGCAGACCGCTCATGTCGATCGACGGATACAGGCCGTGGATGAGACCCGTGTTGTCGTCGGTGTTGCCGGTGAGCGCCGCCCAGTCGATGAACACCGAGCCGAGGACACCGATCAGCAGGAGCGAGACCAGGGTGCCGAGGACCGCGACCGATGTACGCGCCGAGAGGCCGTGGCACAGATAGAGCGCGATCAGCATGATGGCGCTCGCCCCCACCACCGCCACGACCAGCGGGTTCGAGCCCTGCAGGATCGCCGGCAGGATGAAGAAGTTGAGCAGCAGGAAGCTGATGGCCAGTGAGACCAGCGCCATGACGCCCCGCAGCCGCCCGACGAGCACGACGGCGACGGCGAAGATCCCGGCGAGCACCGAGAGCGGGACGCGACGGTTGACGTCGGCGACGGCGTACTGGAGGTCCTTGGGAGCGGAGGGCTCGTAGGCGACGACGACCTCCTGGCCCTCGCTCAACTGCCGTGACTGGTCGGGCTGGACGATCTCCGTGAACGTACGGCCCTTGTCGTTCCCCGTGTCGACGCGGATGGTCGCCTTCTTGCAGGTGCCGCTCTCCTCCCGCGTGGCGGAGGAGCCCTGCCCGGCCGAGGTGCTCCCGGCCGGCGGAGCTCCGCCCGCGCCCACGTCCTTGCAGCTCAACTCGACCACCTTGGTGACCGTGGCCTGCTGGGTCTGCCGGTCGAAGCCGACCCCGGTGCGCTCGTGCGCCGGGGCGCCGCCCGGCCAGAGCACGGCGAGGCCGACCACCACCGCCGCGGCGAACGGGATCAGGACGGCCGCGATGACCTTGCGCAGATGCCGGGAGACGGGAGCGGCCGGACCGTGGGCGTGGCTGTGGGAGTGCCCGTGGCCTGGGCCGTGCCCGTGGCCAGGGCCGCGCTCGGGGCCGTGCCCGCTGTCGGGCCCGCCCTCGGGAGCCGCCGAACCCCGGTGCTCCTCAGGGCCGTTGTGCCGGTCGGGGCCGTTTCCAGGGCCTCGGCCGCGGCGCGGTTCGTGCGGCGGGTACGGAGGTTCATGCGTCGTGGTCACCGCCCGATCATCGCAAGAACGGTGAGGGCCCTCTGTTCACCGCGCCCGGACGGGCGCTAGCGTGGAGGCACCTTTGTACACGCGGGAGCTCGGAGCACCGGGCTGAGAGGGCGCTGACCTCCGTCCCAGCGATGTTTCACATGAAACATCGGCGGACGGACACCGCTGCGTCGACCGCCGAACCTGTTACCGGGTAATGCCGGCGTAGGGAGTAGGTCTCATGACCATCAAGGACGCGCGCACGCCTGCCTCGAACCAGGACGAATCGCCCCTGCCGGGCGCATCCTCCGCAGAGGCCGGGAAGTCCATCGGCTGGCACAAGGCGTACGTCGAGGGCTCACGCCCCGATCTGCGGGTGCCGGTCCGCCAGGTGCACCTCACCAACGGGCAGTCGGTCACGCTGTACGACACGTCGGGCCCGTACACCGATCCGGCCGCCGAGACCGACGTCCGCCGTGGGCTGCCCCCGCTGCGGGAGAACTGGATCATCGCCCGCGGGGACACCGAGGAGTACGCGGGCCGGCCCGTACGGCCCGAGGACGACGGGATCAAGCACACCGCGCCGCGCGGAGGTCTGCGCAACCTCGACGCGGTGTTCCCGGGACGGCCGCGCCAGCCCCGGCGCAGCCGTGACGGACAGGCGGTCACGCAACTCGCGTACGCCCGCCGCGGGGAGATCACCCCCGAGATGGAGTTCGTGGCGATCCGGGAGAACGTCGACCCCGAGGTGGTCCGTGCGGAGATCGCCGCGGGCCGGGCGGTCCTGCCCGCCAACGTCAACCACCCGGAGATCGAGCCGATGATCATCGGCAAGCGGTTCCTGGTGAAGGTCAACGCCAACATCGGCAACTCGGCGGTGACGTCCTCCATCGAGGAGGAGGTCGAGAAGATGACGTGGGCGACCCGCTGGGGCGCCGACACGGTCATGGACCTCTCCACCGGCCGCAACATCCACACCACGCGCGAGTGGGTGCTGCGCAACTCGCCCGTCCCCATCGGCACGGTGCCGCTCTACCAGGCACTGGAGAAGGTCGACGGCAAGGCCGAGGAACTGACCTGGGAGATCTACAAGGACACGGTCATCGAGCAGGCAGAGCAGGGCGTGGACTACATGACGGTCCATGCGGGCGTGCGCCTGCCGTACGTGCCGCTCACCGCGAACCGCAAGACGGGCATCGTCTCCCGGGGCGGCTCGATCATGGCCGCATGGTGCCTGGCGCACCACAAGGAGAGCTTCCTGTACGAGAACTTCGAGGAGCTCTGCGAGATCCTCGCCGCCTACGACGTCACCTACTCGCTGGGCGACGGCCTCAGGCCGGGGTCGATCGCGGACGCCAACGACGAGGCGCAGTTCGCGGAGTTGAGGACGCTCGGGGAACTCAACACCATCGCCAAGCGGTTCAACGTCCAGACCATGATCGAGGGCCCGGGACACGTCCCGATGCACAAGATCAAGGAGAACATCGACCTCCAGCAGGAGATCTGCGAGGAGGCCCCGTTCTACACGCTCGGCCCGCTGACGACGGATGTGGCTCCGGCCTACGACCACATCACCTCGGGCATCGGCGCGGCGATGATCGCCTGGTGGGGTACGGCGATGCTCTGCTACGTGACGCCCAAGGAGCACCTGGGCCTGCCCAACCGGGACGACGTCAAGACAGGCGTCATCACCTACAAGATCGCCGCGCACGCCGCGGACCTCGCCAAGGGCCACCCCGGCGCGCAGGAGTGGGACGACGCCCTGTCCGACGCCCGCTTCGAGTTCCGCTGGGAGGACCAGTTCAACCTGGCGCTCGACCCGGACACGGCACGGGAGTTCCACGACGAGACCCTGCCGGCCGAGCCCGCCAAGACGGCCCACTTCTGCTCGATGTGCGGGCCGAAGTTCTGCTCCATGAAGATCTCCCAGGACATCCGCCGGCGCCACGGCGGCTCCCAGGACGAGATCGAGGAGGGCATGGCCCAGAAGTCCAAGGAGTTCGCGGCGGCGGGCAACAGGGTGTACCTGCCCATCGCGGACTGATCGTCCGACCCGTCGGTGTCCCTCGCACGTCTCGCGGGGGACACCGGCGCCTGGGGGAGAACTGGACGGTGACGCGAGGGGGTCAGTAACGACAAGGACACGTCGCCGCCCGGGCTGACCAAGATCCGTAGTGTGTCTTGCCTATGCCTGGGATCGATGTGGCCAACGGAGTGGCGGGTGCCGTCATCGGCATGCTTTTCGCGGTGCTGTTCCAGCAGCCGTTGCAGGACGCCTGGTACCGGTTACGGACGCGCTCGGCACGCGCCCTCCGCAGCCTCGGACGCCGGGAGGAGTCGGGTCCCGCGTGGCGGACGTTCTCGCTCGGGCCCCTGCAGACCTCTGCCCTGATCGTCGAGGGGGACGGAGAGTCTCCGATACCCCCCGAGACCGTGTACGTCCACGTGCTCGACGACGAGATCGAGCTGCCCTCGGACATGCGGTCCTGGCGGGACGAGATCGCCGCGGAGAGCGAGCAGCTCCGCGCCGAGGGGCGCAGTCCGCTGTGGAACGGGCCACGGTACGCGGTCGAGGCGTTCGACATCTCACGTACCGCTCTCGACGAGCGACCCGAAGTCCATCTGCGTCTGCGACCGACCGACTACTACACCTTCCTGGCCGCTCAGCAACTCGACCGGCGACTTCCGGACGGCACTACGCCCCGGTCCCGGTATCTGGACCCCGACCGGCCCCTGGAGGCGCCGGCGTTCCTCCAGTGCAGCTTCGCCGTCAACATAGCGGTGGTCACCGCCGATGACATGCTCGTCGTCAGCCGGCGCAGCGACCGGGTCCGTATGGCTCCCGGCGTCTGGAACTCCTCGGTCAACGAGGGACTGTCCCGGCACATAGATTCGTCGGGGAGGAGTGCGCCGGACCTGCATGCCGTGGCCCGCCGGGGGATGCGCGAGGAACTCTCCCTGGAACCCCACGAGTACGCGCTCGACCTGCTGGCCTTCGTCCTGGACATCGGGAAGCGCCACTGGAGCGGTCACTTCTACGCCAAGCTGAAGGACCTGAGCAGTGCGGACCTTCAGGCACGCATGAGCCGGGGCGTGGCGGACCGCTGGGAGCACCAGACCATCGACTACGTGCCCTTCCGGCCCGCGGCGGTCGTCACGTACATGCTGCGGGACGACCGCGTGCACCGCTGGGCGCCGTTGGCGCCGGCGCTCTTCCATCTCTCGCTGGTCCATGCCTACAGCCGCACGCTCGTCGAGCGGGTCGAGGCGCAGCTCACCCGGCGCCTGTAGGCCGCGTCTCACTCCGGCTGGTGTTCCGGGCCTCCGAAGTCCGGGCTGGTGTAGTCCGGGCTCGAGAAGCGTGGGCGGTGGCCCCCGGCGGGGCCGTCGTCCGGGCTGCTGAACCCGGGGCGGCCGTAGCCGAGGTTCGGCATCCGGCCCGCCGGAGCCGACGGTGAGGTGGGGTGCAGGGCGGCGGTGGTGCCGGCGTCGGCGAGCGCTTCCCGCAGGAAGGGCAGGATGCCGCGCTCCAGCAGGGCCTGCCGCCAGGCATCCCTGGCCAGGACCACTTCCTCGCTCAGCGCGCCGTAGGGCGTGCCGTCGAGGGTGGGCCGGTTGCGCAGGGCGGTCAGGAGGAGTCCGACGGCGGCGACCAGGACGGCCGCCGCCGCGATGGCTCCGAACACCCATCCGGTGGTCAGCATCGTCCGGGCGAAGCCCTGCTCGGGGTCGAACATCTTGAGGATGTATCCCACGAGCAGGAATATCGCCGCGGCGGTGCCGGCGAGGACGGGTGCCAGGACCGCGAGGACGGCGACGAGGCCGGGTCCCGCGGTCTCGGCGACCTCTCCCACGGTGGCGGCGAGTCCCATCGCGCCCCCGCCCGGCTCGCTGGAGCCGGTCTCACGGGACGACGACGAGCTGGACGGCGCCGGCTGGCGCAGTTCCTCACGGACCTTCACGTAGTGCTGGTATTCGGTCGCCGCGGCGGCCGTGATGAGCGCGGTGGCGTTCAGCGCCATGGTGCGCAGTTGTTCGGGGTTGAGCCGCTGTCCGACAGCGGCCAGTTCCGGGCGGTGTGGGGCGGAGCGCAGCGCCTCGTCGAGGATCCGCTCGTAGTCCTGGCGGTCCTCGCTTAGCAGGTGCTGCGGAACGCTGTTCATGTGCATCCCCCGATGCTCCGTAGGGCTTGGGGCTCGCATGCCAACGAGCCGTCGGGCAGAAACGGAGGGGAGCCTGCTACGGATAAGCCGATGGTAGAGCGGTGACGGCATACGGTGACAGGGGGTTTGCCAAAATTGGGCCCCGGCCCGCGCCTCCTTGCGCCCCCCGTGACCGGGGGACGACGCACCGTGGAACGGTCAGATCTCCAGGGGGAGTTGCTGGACCAACAGCTTTCCGGCCATGGTCACACCGCCGTCCATCGCGATCGCGAGTCCGTCCGCGTAGACGTGCGGGCCCTCGACCAGCGGCCCGGAGTTGTCCTCGCCGTCCTCGGAGCCGACCTCGCCGAGCAGATACGGAATCGGGCTGTGGCCGTGAACGATCCGGGTGCCGCCGTACGTATCGAGCAGGGAGCGCACGGCCTGTGCGCCGCCCTCGTCACGGAAGGAGAACCGCTTGGTGAGCTTGCGGAACAGGTCCCAGACCTCGTCGGCGTCGTTGCGGGTGAGCGTCTCGCGGACGGTGTCGTTGACCTCCTCGATGGACCGGCCGTAGTCGAGATAGGCGGTGGTGTCGGAGTGCACCAGCAGATGCCCGTCCACCTCCTCGACGGCGTCGAGCCGGGACATCCACTGCAGGTGGTGGTCCTGGAGGCGGTCCATGTCGGTCTTCTGCCCGCCGTTGAGCAGCCAGGCCGCCTGGAAGGTGGCGGTGCCCGCACCCGAGTTGACGGGGGTGTCGCCGAACCGCTTGGCGCCGAGCAGCAGCAGCTCGTGGTTGCCCATGAGGGCCTTGCAGTAGCCCCCGGAGGCGGCGGCCTCCGCGGACAGCCGCATCACCAGGTCGATGACGCCGATGCCGTCGGGACCGCGGTCGGTGAAGTCGCCGAGGAACCACAGCCGGGCGGTGCCCGCGCACCAGCTGCCGGCCGAGTCGATGAGGCCCTTCTCCTGGAGGGCGGCCGTCAGCTCGTCCAGGTAGCCGTGCACGTCACCGACGACGAACAGGGGCCCGGGGCCGTCGGTGGACTGCTGGACCGGGACGGAGACGGGCTCGACCTGCACCTGGACCGTGTCGCCGCGCTGGATGACCGGCAGGTCGCGCTCGGTGGGCGTGTAGCCCTCGGGGTACGGCTCCGGGTAGGTCTCGGCGGGAGGGGGCGGCGCCACGTCACCGGGGTGTGTGCTCTGGGCGTACGGACCGGTCTCGTGCACGTAAGCGGGCACCCGGAAGTCGCGCAACGTCGCCGTCCGCTCCACCTCGGGTCCCTGACCGGCCCCCTGAGTCATCAGACCCCTCCACCATCGCGCCGCAGCTGCACCGCTTCGGACTGCCTGGTCGCAGCGGCCCGCGGTGTCGTGCGCCCATCATAGGAATGCCGATCGCGCCATGTGATGACCCAGGGGTGGTGAATCGGAGCAGGACTCCAGTCCGGTGCGGCTTTCGCCCCGATTGGGTGGGAAATCGCCTGCTCGACGACCACCCTGATCGCCCGCCCGACGACCGTCCCGGAGGCGCCCACGGACCTGTGTGCGAGGTGTGCCGGGACGCCGTCCAGGGCGGGAGAACGGTCTAGCGGTCCTCGGGGGACCTCGGCGGGCTGACCGTCGTCCGCGGCGGGCGTCGCTGGGACGAGGTGCGCACGATCAGCTCCGTCGGTATCACCTGCTCGACCGGCTGCTCCGCGTCGACCCCCTCGATGGCGTCGATGAGGAGCTGCACGACGGCCGTGCCGATGCGGCGCGGCTTGAGGGAGAGCGTGGTGATGGGCGGCTCGGTGTTCGCGTAGACCGTGGATTCGCTGCAGCACACCAGAAGCAGGTCGTCCGGTACGCGCAGGCCGTAGCGGCGGGCGGCGGCGAGCAGATCCGTGCCGTTGGGGTCGAACAGGCCGTAGACCGCGTCGGGCCGGTCCGGCCGGGCGAGCAGCCGGTCGGCGGCGACGGCGCCCGCGCACGGGTCGTGCGCCGGGTAGGCCTCGTACACCGGGTCCTGGCCGACCCGCTCGCACCAGCGCAGATACGCGGTGGTCGACAGATGAGTGTACGTGTCGGTGGTGGTGCCGGTGAGCAGGCCGATACGGCGGGCGCCGGCGTCGGCCAGGTGGTCGAGGATGCCGAGGACGGCGGCCTCGTGGTCGTTGTCGACCCAGGCGGTGACCGGCAGCGCGCCGGCCGGGCGCCCGTCGGAGACGACCGGCAGGCCCTGCCGCACCAGCTCGCTGACGACCGGGTCCTGGTCGGACGGGTCGATGACGACGGTGCCGTCCAGGGCGACGTTCGACCACACGTCGTGGCGCGAGGTCGCCGGGAGGATCACGAGGGCGTAGCCGCGGGCGAGCGCGGCCGAGGTCGCGGCCCGGGCCATCTCGGCGAAGTACGCGAACTCCGTGAAGGTGAAAGGTTCATCCCCGTACGTGGTCACGGTCAGGCCGATGAGGCCCGACTTGCCGGTACGGAGGGTGCGGGCTGCTGCCGACGGGCGGTAGCCCAGCCGGTCGGCGACCTCGCGGACATGGCGTCGGGTGGCGTCGGGGAGCCGGCCCTTGCCGTTGAGGGCGTCGGAGACGGTCGTGATGGAGACCCCTGCGGCGGCGGCCACGTCTCTGATACCCGCCCGGCTGGACCGGCCGCCCCGGCGAGAGGTTTCCGCGCGGCTCACCTGGTGCTTCCCTGCTGCTGTCATGGCGAGCCGATAGTAGGGCTCATCGGGTGGGGTAGTGCGGACGCATATGCACGCGTTGACAGACACGTTTCTGCATGGTCATCCGACATCAAAGCCCTTGGAAACCAAGGGAGTTGAACGATCCCATAGTAGGACGTGACGTGTCGGCGGGTGTGGGCCTGCCTCATGCCCGATGTTTCGAAGAGGTCTCAACTCACCTGCACGAGGGATGCGCGCCACGGCGCGAGCTACCGGCGCATAGATATATGTGCGGCGCGCCCCTGCTTTCGTACGCCTTCGTACGACGATGCCCCGGATGGAGGCCGGATCGGGTGTGACGCGGTGGTCGGCAGCCGGACCGTCTCCCCTGTACGCATCGGAGCCGAATCCTCATAAGGTGAGGAGTATTGGAGCCGGCGGTGGTGATGGGCCGCCGGTGGTCGCGAGGAGGACTGCGGTGAGCGAGACGAGCCCCAAGCTGCGCGCCGAGCTGGAGGGGATCCCCACCTACAAGCCGGGCAAGCCCGCCGCGGCCGGTGGCCCGGTGGCCTACAAGCTGTCCTCCAACGAGAACCCCTATCCGCCGCTGCCCGGTGTGATGGAGACGGTGGCGGCCAGCGCCGCGTCGTTCAACCGCTACCCGGACATGATGTGCACCGGGCTCATGAACGAGCTGTCCGAGCGCTTCGCCGTCCCGGCGTCGCATCTGGCCACGGGCACCGGCTCGGTCGGTGTCGCCCAGCAGCTCCTTCAGGCCACCTCGGGACCGGGCGACGAGGTCGTCTACGCCTGGCGGTCCTTCGAGGCGTACCCGATCATCACGCGGATCAGCGGCGCCACTCCGGTCCAGGTGCCGCTGACACCGGGCGATGTGCACGACCTGGACGCGATGGCCGACGCGATCACCGAGCGCACCCGGCTGGTCTTCGTCTGCAACCCGAACAACCCGACCGGCACGGTCGTGCGGCGGGCCGAGCTCGAGCGGTTCCTCGACCGGGTGCCCCGGGACGTCCTGGTGGTGCTGGACGAGGCGTACCGCGAGTTCATCCGCGACCCCGAGGTCCCGGACGGCGTGGAGATCTATCGCGAGCGCCCGAACGTCTGCGTCCTGCGGACCTTCTCCAAGGCGTACGGCCTCGCCGGTCTGCGCGTCGGTTTCGCCATCGCCCATGAGCCGGTCGCGGCGGCCCTGCGCAAGACGGCGGTCCCGTTCGGCGTCAGCCAGATCGCGCAGGAGGCGGCCATCGCCTCGCTGCGCGCCGAGGACGAGCTGATCGGCCGCGTGGGCTCGTTGGTGTGCGAGCGCAACCGCGTCGTCGAGGGGCTGCGCGGGCAGGGCTGGACGGTGCCCGAGACCCAGGCCAACTTCGTCTGGCTGCGGCTGGGGGAGCGCACGGTCGCCTTCGCGCAGGCGTGCGAGCAGGCGGGCGTGGTGGTCCGGCCGTTCCCGGGTGAGGGTGTGCGGGTGACGGTCGGAGAGGCCGAGGCGAACGACATCTTCCTGAAGGTGGCGGAAGGCTTCCGCAAGGAGAAGTAGCGGCCTGGGGCCCGGCCGGGAACCGCGTCCCGGCCGGGCCCCACGGGGTTGACCGCGGGTAACAGGACCCCCCTACGGAAGGGAACACGCGTGCTGCATAATGGCTTGTGAATGTGAACGCTTTCACAAGCGTAGGTAAGGAGCGGCGACGTGAACCTGGCTCTGGCGCCGGAGACGCTGGCGCGATGGCAGTTCGGCATCACCACCGTCTACCACTTCCTCTTCGTCCCGCTGACGATCTCGCTGGCCGCTCTCACGGCCGGACTGCAGACCGCCTGGGTGCGCACGGAGAACGAGAAGTACCTCAGGGCGACGAAGTTCTGGGGCAAGCTCTTTCTGATCAACATCGCGATGGGCGTCGTCACGGGCATCGTGCAGGAGTTCCAGTTCGGCATGAACTGGTCCGACTACTCACGCTTCGTCGGTGACGTCTTCGGCGCCCCCCTCGCGTTCGAGGCCCTGATCGCCTTCTTCTTCGAGTCCACCTTCATCGGGCTGTGGATCTTCGGCTGGGACAAGCTGCCGAAGAAGATCCATCTGGCCTGCATATGGATGGTCTCGATCGGCACGATCCTGTCGGCGTACTTCATCCTGGCCGCCAACTCCTGGATGCAGCACCCCGTCGGCTACAAGATCAACGAGGCGAAGGGGCGGGCCGAGCTCACCGACTTCTGGCATGTGCTGACCCAGAACACCGCGCTCGCCCAGGCCTTCCACACCCTGTCGGCGGCGTTCCTCACCGGTGGCGCGTTCATGGTCGGCATCGCCGCCTTCCACCTGCTGCGCAAGAAGCACATCCGCGAGATGAAGACCTCGCTGCGGCTCGGCCTGGTCACCGTCGCGATCGGCGGCCTGCTGACCGCCGTCAGCGGTGACGTGCTCGGCAAGATCATGTACGAGCAGCAGCCGATGAAGATGGCCGCCGCTGAGGCCCTGTGGGACGGCGAGCAGCCGGCGCCCTTCTCGGTCTTCGCCGTCGGTGACGTCGACAAGGGCCACAACAAGGTCGCCGTGGAGATCCCGGGCCTGCTGTCCTTCCTGGCCAAGGACGACTTCACCTCGTACGTCCCGGGCATCAACGACATCAACAAGGCCGAGCAGGAGAAGTACGGGCCCGGCGACTACCGGCCCAACATCCCGGTCGCCTACTGGGGCTTCCGCTGGATGATCGGCTTCGGCATGGCGTCGTTCACGATCGGTCTGGCCGGCCTCTGGCTGACCCGGAAGAAGTTCATGCTGCCGCAGCACCTGCGGGTCGGCGACGACGAGGTACCGCATCTGGTCCTGCTGCCCCACAAGGCGCTCAGCCCGAAGCTCACCACCTGGTACTGGCGCATCGCGATCTGGACGCTGGCCTTCCCGCTGATCGCCAACTCCTGGGGCTGGATCTTCACCGAGATGGGCCGTCAGCCGTGGGTGGTCTACGGCGTCCTGCGCACCCGTGACGCGGTCTCCCCCGGTGTCTCCCAGGGCGAGGTCCTCACCTCGATGCTCGTGTTCACCGCGCTCTACGCCGTCCTCGCGGTCGTCGAGGTCAAGCTCCTCGCCAAGTACATCAAGGCCGGCCCGCCGGAGCTGACCGAGGCCGACCTGAACCCGCCCACGAAGATCGGCGGCGACTCCCGGGACGCCGACAAGCCGATGGCCTTCTCGTACTAGGCCGAGGGAGCTGCACAGTCATGGAACTGCACGACGTCTGGTTCGTCCTGATCGCCGTCCTGTGGATCGGCTACTTCTTCCTGGAGGGCTTCGACTTCGGGGTCGGCGTCCTCACCAAGCTGCTCGCCCGCAACCGGCCCGAGCGGCGGGTGCTGATCAACACGATCGGTCCCGTCTGGGACGGCAACGAGGTCTGGCTGCTCTCGGCGGGCGGCGCCACCTTCGCCGCCTTCCCCGAGTGGTACGCCACGCTCTTCTCCGGCTTCTATCTGCCGCTGCTGCTGATCCTGGTCTGCCTGATCGTCCGGGGTGTCGCCTTCGAATACCGGGCGAAGCGGCCCGAGGAGAACTGGCAGCGCAACTGGGAGCAGGCGATCTTCTGGTGCTCCCTGCTCCCCGCGTTCCTCTGGGGGGTGGCGTTCGGCAACATTGTGCGCGGTGTGAAGATCGACGAGGGGCACGAGTACGTCGGTGGCGTCCTGGATCTGCTCAACCCGTACGCCCTGCTCGGCGGTCTGGTGACGCTCACCCTGTTCACCTTCCACGGTGCCGTGTTCACGGCCCTGAAGACCGTGGGGGAGATCCGGGAGCGGGCGCGGGCCCTGGCCCTGCGGGTCGGTCTGGTGACCGCCGCGCTGGCCCTGGTCTTCCTGCTCTGGACGCAGGCCGAGAATGGGGACGGGCAGAGCCTGGTCGCGCTGGTCGTGGCCGTCGCCTCCCTGGTCGCCGCGCTCGTGGCCAACCAGGCGGGGCGTGAGGGATGGTCGTTCGCGCTCTCCGGCGTCACCATCGTGGCCGCCGTGGCGATGCTCTTCCTGACGCTCTTCCCGAACGTCATGCCGTCGTCGCTGAACGGCGAGTGGAGCCTCACGGTCACCAACGCCTCGTCGAGCCCCTACACCCTGAAGATCATGACCTGGTGCGCGG
The DNA here is from genome assembly GCF_042731455.1 of Streptomyces sp. NPDC059852. NCBI lineage: Bacteria > Bacillati > Actinomycetota > Actinomycetes > Kitasatosporales > Streptomycetaceae > Streptomyces > Streptomyces sp. NPDC059852. The sequence continues at coordinate 34,033 of NZ_JBHWJK010000021.1, forward strand.
TGATCGCCACGCCGCTCGTCATGCTCTACCAGGGCTGGACCTACTGGGTCTTCCGCAAGCGGATCGGTACACAGCACATCGCTGAACCCGTGCACTGAGGTGTGTTTCACGTGAAACCAATCGACCCCCGTCTTCTGCGGTACGCACGCGCCACCCGGCTGTTCCTGATCGCGGTCGTCGCGCTGGGTGCCGTGGGAGCGGGTCTGGTGATCGCCCAGGCGATGCTCATCGCCGAGATCGTGGTGGGCGCCTTCCAGCACGGTCTCTCGGCGGGCGCACTGCGCACTCCCCTGGCGCTGCTGGTGGCGGTCGCCCTCGGTCGTGCGGCGGTCGCCTGGCTCACCGAACTCGCCGCCCACCGGGCCAGCGCGGCGGTGAAGTCGGAGCTGCGAGGGCGGCTGCTGGAGCGGGCGGCGGAGCTGGGGCCCGGCTGGCTGGGCGGACAGCGGACCGGTTCGCTGGTCGCCCTCGCCACCCGTGGGGTCGACGCCCTCGACGACTACTTCTCCCGCTACCTCCCCCAGCTCGGGCTGGCGGTCGTCGTCCCGGTGGCGGTGCTGGCGCGGATCGTGACAGAGGACTGGGTGTCGGCGGCGATCATCGTCGGCACCCTGCCGCTCATCCCGGTCTTCATGATGCTGATCGGCTGGGCGACCCAGTCCCGGATGGACCGTCAGTGGCAGCTGCTGTCCCGGCTGTCCGGGCACTTCCTGGACGTCGTCGCCGGTCTGCCCACCCTCAAGGTGTTCGGCCGGGCCAAGGCACAGGCCGAGTCGATCCGCCGGATCACCGGCGAGTACCGCCGCGCCACGATGCGGACGCTGCGGATCGCCTTCATCTCCTCCTTCGCCCTGGAACTGCTGTCGACGCTCTCGGTGGCCCTGGTCGCCGTGTCGATCGGCATGCGCCTCGTCCACGGCGAGATGAGCCTGTACGACGGCCTGGTCGTCCTGGTGCTGGCACCCGAGGCCTATCTGCCGCTGCGTCAGGTGGGCACGCAGTACCACGCGGCGGCCGAGGGCCTGTCCGCCGCCGAGGAGATCTTCGAGGTCCTGGAGACCCCCGCGTCGGCCACAGGTGGAGCCGAGGTCCCACCGGGCGCGGTCACCGTCGACGGCGTCCGTGTCCGCTACCCCGGGCGGTCCACGGACGCCCTGTCCGGTGCGTCCCTCACGATCGAGCCCGGTGAGACCGTGGCCCTGGTCGGGCCGAGCGGCGCGGGCAAGTCGACGCTGCTGAACGTCCTGCTGGGCTTCGTACCGCCCACCGAGGGCCGCGTCCTGGTCGGGGGAGCCGACCTCGCCGGACTCGACCTCGCGCAGTGGCACGCACGGATCGCCTGGGTGCCACAGCGCCCCCACCTGTACGCCGGGACCGTCGCCGAGAACGTCCGGCTGGCCCGTCCCGACGCCGACGACGACGCCGTACGGCAGGCGCTGCGGGACGCCGGGGCGCTGGAGTTCGTCGACGCGCTGCCCCAGGGAGCCGCGACCCTGCTCGGGGAGGACGGCGCGGGGCTCTCCGCGGGCCAGCGGCAACGGCTCGCGCTGGCCCGGGCGTTCCTCGCGGACCGGCCCGTGCTGCTGCTCGACGAGCCCACGGCCGCCCTGGACGGGACCACCGAGGCCGAGGTCGTGGAGGCGGTGCGCCGGCTCGCCGTGGGCCGGACGGTCCTGCTCGTGGTGCACCGCCCGGCCCTGCTCGGCGTGGCCGACCGGGTCGTGCGGCTGGAGGAGCCCGGGACTCCCGCCCGGACGGCCGCCCCGCACCAGGCGCCCGTCGTCCGCCCCGCCGAGGGCGCCTTCACGGCGGACGCCACCCGGACCGCCGCCTCCGAGGCGCCCGAGCACACGGCCGCCGGGCAGGGCGTCCTAGGCCGGGTGCGGGCGATGTCCCGAGCCCGGCGCGGCCGGCTGGCCCTCGCCCTGCTGCTGGGCAGCCTGGCGCTCGGCAGCGCCGTCGGGCTCATGGCCACCTCCGGCTGGCTCATCTCCCGCGCCTCGCAGCAGCCGCCCGTGCTGTATCTGATGGTGGCGGTGACGGCGACGCGTGCCTTCGGCATCGGACGGGCCGTGTTCCGCTACGCGGAGCGGCTGGTGTCGCACGACGCGGTGCTGCGGATGCTCGCCGACACCCGGGTCGCCGTGTACCGGCGGCTGGAGCGGCTGGCGCCCGCCGGGCTGCGCCGCACCCGGCGCGGCGATCTGCTGTCCCGGCTGGTGGCGGACGTGGACGCGCTGCAGGACTACTGGCTGCGCTGGCTGCTGCCCGCGGGCGCGGCCCTGATCGTCTCCGTCGGAGCCGTCGGCTTCACGGCGTGGCTGCTGCCCGAGGCCGGTGCCGTGCTCGCGGCCGGGCTGCTCGCGGCCGGTGTCGGCGTCCCGCTCATCACGGGCGCCGTGGCCCGCCGCGCCGAGCAACGGCTGGCCCCGGCCCGGGGCGTGCTCGCCACCCGGGTGACCGACCTGCTCACCGGCACCGCCGAACTGACCGTCGCCGGGGCCCTGCCCGCCCGCACCGCCGAGGCCCGCCGGGCGGACGGCGTGCTCACCCGGATCGCCTCGCGGGCCGCCACCGCCACCGCCCTCGGCGACGGGCTCACCGCCCTGGTCTCCGGGCTCACCGTCGCCGCCACCGCGCTCGTGGGCGCCGAGGCGGTCGCCGCCGGACGCCTGGGCGGAGTGACGATGGCCGTCGTCGTGCTCACCCCGCTGGCCGCCTTCGAGGCGGTCCTCGGGCTGCCGCTCGCCGTGCGGTACCGGCAGCGGGTGGGCAGGAGCGCCGAACGCGTCTTCGAGGTGCTGGACGCCCCGGAGCCGGTACGGGAACCGCAGGCGCCGCGGCGGGCGCCCGCCACGCCCTTCCCGGTCGCGCTCAGCGGCCTCACCGCACGCCACGCGGGCCAGGGACGGGACGCGCTCGCCGGTTTCGACCTCGTGCTCGAGGAAGGGCGCCGGGTCGCCGTGGTCGGCCCGTCCGGCTCCGGCAAGACGACACTGGCGCAGGTGCTGCTGAGGTTCCTGGACGCGGACTCCGGCGCGTACACACTGGGCGGCGCCGACGCGACCGCGCTGGACGGGGACGCCGTACGCCGGCTCGTCGGGCTGTGCGCCCAGGACGCGCACCTCTTCGACAGCTCCGTACGGGAGAACCTGCTGCTGGCCCGGAAGGACGCCACCGAGGCGGACCTGCGGGACGCCCTGGAGCGGGCCCGCCTGCTCGACTGGGCCGACGGCCTGCCCGACGGACTGGACACGCTCGTCGGGGAGCACGGGGCCCGGCTGTCGGGCGGGCAGCGGCAGCGGCTCGCGCTGGCCCGCGCGCTCCTCGCCGACTTCCCCGTCCTCGTCCTGGACGAGCCCGCCGAGCACCTCGATCTGCCGACCGCCGACGCCCTCACCGCCGACCTGCTCACCGCCACCGAGGGCCGCACGACCGTGCTCATCACGCACCGGCTGGCCGGGCTCGAGGCCGTCGACGAGGTCGTCGTCCTGGACGCGGGACGGGTGGTGCAGCGGGGGCCCTACGCGGAACTGGCGGCCGTGGACGGACCGCTGCGGGCGATGGTGGAGCGGGAGGCGGCGGCCGACCTGCTCGTGGGAGCGGCGTAGCGCCGGGGGTGGACGTCCGGAGTGCCCCGTCCGCAGCAACGGGTCCCCCGGCCGGCGGACGTGAACAGGACCCGGCTCCGGTGCCGGGTCCAGGATCGCTGACATGCGTTCACATCGCCGTGGTCCCCGGGTCGTTCCGGTGCTGCTGTGCGCGCTCGTCCTGCTGATGTCCCGGCCCGCCGTCTCCGTCGCCGACGACACGGACTCCCCGGGGAACGACGGCCCCGGCGCGCTCGGCCTGAGCGTCCAGGTGGTGCGGCTGTACGAGGACGCGGCGCTGGCGACACGGCGCTACGAGCGGGGACGGCAGGAGGCCGAGGCACATCGCGCCCAGGCGCTGCGGGTCGAAAAGCTGCTCGACCGTGAGCGGCGGGAGCTCGGCGTGCTGCGGGAGGACCTGGGGAGGATCGCGCGGGCCCAGTACCGCACCAGCGGCGGGATGCCGCTGACGGCGCAGATCGTCCTCGCGTCGAGCCCCGAGGAGCTGATGCGCGGTCAGCACGTGTTCTCTCAGACCAACCTGGCCGTCAACAACGCCATCGAGAAGAGCCGCCGCGCCGAGGACCGGCTGGAGAAGGACGAGGCGAGGGCCGTCGCCGCGTGGGAGGGCCTGGAGAGGCGCAACACCGAACTCGCCGAGCTGAAGAAGACGGTGGAGCGCACGCTGGACGCGGCGCGGTGGGAGTTGCAGGGGCAGGCGGACGCCGCCGTGGCGGCCGGCTCCTGCCCCGGTGCCGTGCGGCTCGACCAGAAGCGGAAGAAGCTCTCCGCCGCCTGGGTCACCCCGGTCGAGTCCTACGCCCTGTCGGCGTCCTTCGGCAGCGGCGGGCAGCGGTGGGCGCACCGGCACACCGGGCAGGACTTCGCCGTGCCGATCGGCACGCCGGTGCGGTCGGTGGCGGACGGCCGTGTGGTCAAGGTGTCGTGCGGCGGGGCCTTCGGCATGGAGGTCGTCGTCCTGCACACCGACGGCTACTACACGCAGTACGCGCACCTGGCGTCCGTCGCGGTCGACCAGGGCGAGCGCGTGGACGCGGGCCAGTGGATCGGGCAGTCCGGCACCACCGGCAACTCCACGGGCCCGCACCTGCACTTCGAGGTGCGGATCACCCCCGAGATGGGGTCGGCGGTGGACCCGGTGCCCTGGCTGGAGCAGCGGGGCGTGCGGCTCGGATGACGCGGGTCAGGCGTGCTCCGTCAGCAGCCGCTCGATGACGACGGCGACGCCGTCCTCGTTGTTGGCGACGGTCCGGCCGGAGGCGGCGGCGACCGCGTCCGGGTGTGCGTTGCCCATCGCGTAGGAGCGGCCCGCCCAGGTCAGCATCTCGACGTCGTTCGGCATGTCCCCGAAGGCGACGACCTCCTCGTGCGAGATACCGCGCTCGGCGCAGCACAGCGCGAGGGTGCTGGCCTTGGAGACGTCGGGGCCGCTGATCTCCAGCAGGGCGCTGGGGCTGGAGCGGGTGACACCGGCGCGGTCCCCGATCGCGACCCGGGCGAGGGTCAGGAAGGCGTCGGGGTCCAGCGTGGGGTGGTAGGCGAGGATCTTCAGCACCGGCTCGCCGGCACCGGGCCCGTCCGGCGCCAGGATGTCCTCGGCCGGGGCCAGCTCGTCCGGGATCTCCATGTGCAGCTTGGGATAGTCCGGCTCCTGGTGGAAGCCGTAGGTCTGCTCGACCGCGTAGACCGTGCCCGGCGCCGCGTCCCGCAGCAGCCGTACGGCGTCCAGCGCGTTCTCCCGGGCCAGCTCGCGGACCTTCACGAACCGGTGGGCGCCGGGACCGCCGTGCAGGTCGACCACGGCGGCGCCGTTGCCGCAGATCGCCAGGCCGTGACCGTGGACGTGGTCGCTGACGACGTCCATCCAGCGCGCGGGGCGGCCGGTCACGAAGAACACCTCGACGCCCGCCTTCTCTGCGGCGGCCAGCGCGGCGACCGTGCGCGGGGAGACCGACTTGTCGTCCCGCAGCAGCGTGCCGTCCAGATCGGTGGCGATGAGCCGCGGGCGGACGACGGGCCCGCCGTCGCGCCCGAGCGAGGTCGAGAGCGCGGGGGACGCCGGGTTCTGAGGCTGTCGAGTCGCTGAGGTCACCTGGTCATTCTCCCGCATATGCCTGCACGCCCGTGCAGGAGTCCGCACATCTGATGCGGTACCTGAGGAGATACCGCCCCCGTGGGTACCGGCGGGACCGCCCGCACCCGCGTCCTCCTCCGGGTATCCGCCCCGGCCGCCCGGCTCACGCGAGCTGGGCCTTCGCCTCCATGGCGATCTGCTCGAAGACCTTCATATCGGCCGCGAAGTCCGAGTCCGGGATCGGCCAGTGCACCACGATCTCCGTGAATCCGAGCTCCTGATGGCGGCCTGCGAAGTCCACGAACGCGTCCAGCGACCCCAGCGGGCGCGCCCGGTCCGGGGTGAACCCGGTCAGCAGCACCTTGTCGAGCGAACCCGGGTCCCGGCCGGCCTCCGCGCACGCGTCGCCCAGCTTCGCGAGCTGCCCGCGAATGGCTTGAACCGACTGCTCGGGAGTGCCGTTCTCGTACAGCTTGGGGTCGCCCGTGGTGACCCACGCCTGCCCGAACCGTGCCGCCAGACGCAGTCCGCGCGGCCCGGTCGCGGCCACCGCGAAGGGCAGCCGGGGGCGCTGCACACAGCCCGGGATGTTGCGGGCCTCGTGCGCCGAGTAGAACTCGCCCCGGTACGACACCGAGTCCTCGGTGAGCAGCCGGTCCAGCAGCCCGACGAACTCGGCGAACCGGTCGGCGCGCTCGCGCGGGGTCCAGGGGTCCTGGCCCAGCGCGGTGGCGTCGAAGCCAGTGCCGCCGGCACCGACCCCGAGGGTGACCCGGCCGCCCGAGACGTCGTCGAGGGAGATCAGATCCTTGGCGAGGGTCACCGGGTGCCGGAAGTTCGGCGAGGTCACCAGCGTCCCCAGCCGCATCCGGTCGGTGACGGCCGCGGCGGCGGTCAGCGTGGGCACGGCACCGAACCACGGCCCGTCCCGGAAGCTCCGCCAGGACAGATGGTCGTAGGTGTAGGCGGCGTGGAAGCCGAGCTGCTCCGCCCGCTGCCATGCCTCGCGGCCTCCCTCGGACCAGCGGCGATACGGGAGGATCACGGTGCTCAGGCGAAGACTCATGCGTCGAGCGTATGCGGCCCGGCCGGTTTCACGTGAAACGGTCACCGCACGCGCGCACTCAGCCACGGAGTGAGGCTGAGCATCGGCAGAAACTCCCGGTGCGTACGGTCCCCGGGCAGCGGCACGATCAGAAAGTGGCCGGGCGGGAAACGGCGGGCCCGGACATGGGCGAGGCCGTCGTAGACGGACCGGACGAAGGCGGGTACGTCGTCACGGTCGACGTCGGGGCAGTCGACGCCCTCGACGGTCACCAGCGCGTCGTCGTCCGGATAGAGCCGCACGCTCACGCGGGGAGAGCCGCCCAGCTCGACGTACGCCTCGTGCGGCAGCGAGCCGTCCGGGTCCATGGTCACGCCGACCCCGGCGGCACCGCGGCGGGACGTCTGGTCGGCGCCGATGTCATGGGTCACCTCGATGGCACGGTCGTAGGCGGCGGCGAGGTCACGCAGCGCGGTCACGGCGGACTCGGTGGTGGGGAAGTGGTCCATACCACCGATCATGCAGGAGGAGCCGGTCGCGCGGGGCCGATCAAGGTCAGTGCGCCTCGGGAAACCGCAGGTACTCCGGCGGCACGGCCTTCGTCAGCCAGACTCCGTTGGCGCTGACCTGGAAGACATGCCCGTCGCGGTGCATGGCGCCGGTGTCCACGGACAGCACGACCGGGCGGCCGCGCCGGGCGCCGACGCGGGTGGCGGTGTCGCGGTCCGGCGACAGATGCACGTCATGCCGGTTCATGGGCCGCAGCCCCTCGGCGCGGATCGCGTCCAGATGAGCCGCCACGGTCCCGTGGTAGAGGTACGGCGGCGGGGTGGCCGGGGGCAGTCCCAGGTCCACCTCGACGCTGTGGCCCTGGCTGGCGCGGATACGGGTGCCGTCCACGGCGAAGCGCTTCTTGTCGTTGGCCGCGACCACGTGGTCCAGCTCGTCGCGGGTGAAGGGGAAACCGTGCGCTCTCGCGGCGGCGATCAGCGTGTCGATCTCCACCCAGCCGCCCTCGTCCAACGTGAGACCGATCCGCTGTGGCTGGTGGCGCAGATGCTTCGACAGATACTTGGACACCTTCACGGTGCGTCTCTCGTCCATGCCCACCAGCGTGCCGGGAGCGAGACGAATCACGCGAACGATTTCGCGCAGGAGGTTTGGTCCACAGCCAAGTGCGGTTATCCACAGGGGAATTGGCGATCCTGTGGAGAAACGGCCGCCGGAGCCGGGGGTGTTGGGAGACGGAACCGGCCACCGGCCTACAGTCGCGGCCGTACGCGCGCGATCCTGCGCAGCGCTCTCGGGGCGAACCGCGCCAGCAGATACGACGCGCGGGCCTCCGGCGTCACCGGGACCACCGCGTCACCCCGCACCACCGCCCGCAGGACGGCGTCGGCGACCTTCTCCGCCGGGTAGTTCCGCAGGCCGTACCAGCGCGCCGACCGCTTCCGGAGCCGCCGCTCCTCCTCGGCGTCCACCCCGGCGAAGCGCGCGGTCGAGGTGATCGGCGTGTTGACGAACCCCGGGCAGATCGCCGTCACCCCGATGTCCTGTCCCGCCAGCTCCGCGCGCAGGCACTCGCTCAGCATCAGCACGGCCGCCTTGGAGGTGCTGTAGGCGGGCAGCGCCCTCGACGGCTGGTAGGCGGCGGCCGAGGCGACGTTGACGATGTGGCCGCCCTGCCCCCGCTCGGCCATCTGCCTCCCGAACAGCCGGCAGCCGTGGATGACGCCCCACAGATTGACGTCCAGGACCTGCTTCCAGTCCTCCGGGGTGGTGTCGAAGAAGGAGCCCGCCAGACCGATCCCGGCGTTGTTCACCAGGACGTCCACCACGCCGTACTCGGCGGCGACCTTCGCGGCCAGCTTCTCCATGGCCGGCCCGTCGGAGACGTCGGCCGTCTCCGCCCAGGACGCGGGCGCGCCCATCAGCCGGGCCGTCTCGGCGGTCGTCGCCGCGGACTCGGCGTCCCGGTCCACGGCCACCACGCGGGCCCCGGCCTCGGCGAACGCGTACGCCGTCGCCCGCCCGATGCCGCTGCCCGCGCCGGTGACCAGCACCAGCTGCCCGGCGAAGCGGTCCACGTGTTTCCCGGTCGCCGGAGCCTCCTCGGGCCGCCCGTCCTCCACCGACGTCACGAACTCGGTGATCCAGCCGGCCAGCCGGTCGGGGCGCGTGCGCGGTATCCAGTGCCGGGCGTCCAGGGTGCGCCGGATCAGCCGCGGCACCCACTGCTCCAGACCGTCGTACAGCCGCTCCGACAGGAACACGTCCCCGAGGGGCGTGATGAGCTGGACGGGCGCGTGCGCGTAGGCGTCCTCGCGCGGGCGGCGCAGCCGCGCCCGGACGTTGTCCCGGTACAGCCACGCCCCGTGGGCCGCGTCCGAGGGCAGGGACGGGGTGGGGTAGCCGTCGCCGGACACCTTCTCCAGGCGCTCCAGCATCCGCGGCCAGCGCCTGCCGAGGGGGCCGCGCCAGGCCAGCTCGGGCAGCACCGGCGTGTGCAGCGCGTACACGTACCAGGACTTGGCGCCCTGCCCGAGCAGCTGCGCGAGCCGGCGCGGGGTAGGACGGCGCAGGCGCCCACCGATCCAGTGGCCGAAGTGGTCCAGGGACGGCCCCGACATCGAGGTGAAGGACGCGATGCGGCCCTCGGTACGCCCGACGGTGGCGAACTCCCAGCCCTGCACCGAGCCCCAGTCGTGCCCGACGAGATGCACCGGCCGGTCCGGGCTGACGGCGTCCACCACGGCCAGGAAGTCGTCCGTCAGCTTCTCCAGCGTGAACCCGCCGCGCAGCGGCCGGGGCGCCGTGGACCGGCCGTGCCCCCGGACGTCGTACAGCACGACGTGGAAGTGCCCGGCCAGCCGCTCGGCGACCTCGGACCACACCTCCTTGCTGTCCGGGTAGCCGTGCACGAGGACGACCGTCGGCCGTGCGGTGTCGCCCAGCTCGGCGACGCACAGCTCGACCCCGCCGGTCGCCACCCGGCGCTCACGCGCACCCTGAAGGGTCACTTCTCCTCCGCCCTGCACCCGGCCCCCGCACCCTCCGGTCGCCGTACGTGCCCGTAACGTGACACCCGCGAATCTGACACCTGTTGGAGATCGCGTCAACAGGGTCACCGGGCGCCTGTGGAAAAGCCGCACGATGGGGAAAATCAGGGCCAGGCCCCTTCGACCTCAGGGTGATCCCCAGGGCCGAGTAGTCCTGGAGTCTGACCCCGAAACAGCTCTGCGGGGTGACGACCGGCGTGGTGCGGGTCACTACCTTCGTGGTGTGACTGTGATCGCGACCGAAAGCCTGAGCAAGCGGTTCCCCCGGGTGACCGCGCTTGACCGGCTGACCATGGACATCGGGCCCGGGGTGACCGGACTCGTCGGGGCCAATGGAGCCGGCAAGTCCACCATGATCAAGATCCTGCTGGGTCTGTCCCCCGCGACCGAGGGCCGTGCCGAAGTGCTCGGACTCGACGTCGCGACCAAGGGCGCCGCCATCCGCGAGCGTGTTGGCTACATGCCCGAGCACGACTGCCTGCCGCCCGACGTCTCGGCCACCGAGTTCGTCGTGCACATGGCCCGCATGTCCGGCCTGCCGCCGACCGCCGCGCGCGAGCGCACCGCCGACACCCTGCGCCACGTCGGCCTGTACGAGGAGCGCTACCGCCCCATCGGCGGCTACTCGACGGGCATGAAGCAGCGCGTCAAGCTCGCGCAGGCGCTGGTGCACGACCCGCAGCTGGTCTTCCTCGACGAGCCGACCAACGGCCTCGACCCGGTCGGCCGCGACGAGATGCTCGGCCTGATCCGGCGCATCCACACCGACTTCGGCATCTCGGTCCTGGTCACGTCCCATCTGCTGGGCGAGCTGGAACGCACCTGCGACCACGTCGTCGTCATCGACGGCGGCAAGCTCCTGCGCTCCAGCTCCACCACCGACTTCACCCAGACCACCACCACCCTCGCCATCGAGGTCACCGACAGCGACGAGCACCCGGACGGCACCCGCGCGGTGCGCGACGCGCTCCACGCGCGCGGGGTCGACGTCCTCGACGGCAGCGCCGGCCTCCCCGGTGCCGGGCACATCCTGCTGCTCACCGCGGAGGGCGACGAGACGTACGACCTGGTGCGGGACGTCGTCGCCGACCTCGGCCTCGGACTGGTCCGCATGGAGCAGCGCCGGCACCACATCTCCGAGGTCTTCCAGGACGGCGAGCAGACCGCCGACGCACAGCGGAAGGAGGCGGTCGGCCATGGCGGTTGAGCAGCCCACACGGACACCGGCCCCGCAGCCGGGTGACCAGACCCGGATCCACAACATCGGCTACCGCAGCTACGACGGCCCGCGCCTGGGCCGTTCGTACGCCACCCGCTCGCTGTACTCGCAGTCCCTGCGCGGCGCCTACGGCCTCGGCCGCTCGGTGAAGTCCAAGGTGCTGCCGATGCTGCTGTTCGTGGTGATGTGCGTGCCCGCGGCCATCATGGTGGCCGTCGCGGTCGCCACCAAGGCCAAGGACCTTCCGGTCGACTACACGCGCTACGCGATCATCATGCAGGCCGTCATCAGCCTGTACGTCGCCTCGCAGGCACCCCAGTCGGTCTCCCGCGACCTGCGCTTCAAGACCGTGCCGCTGTACTTCTCGCGGCCCATCGAGACCGCCGACTACGTCCGGGCGAAGTTCGCCGCCCTGGCCTCCGCGCTGTTCATCCTGACCGCGGCCCCCCTGCTGGTGCTGTACGTGGGCGCGCTGCTGGCCAAGCTGGACTTCGCCGACCAGACCAAGGGCTTCGCGCAAGGACTCGTCTCGGTGACCCTGCTCTCCCTGCTGTTCGCCGGCATCGGCCTGGTCATCGCATCGGTCACGCCGCGCCGCGGCTTCGGCATCGCCGCCGTGATCGCCGTCATGACCATCTCCTACGGCGCGGTCTCCACGCTCCAGGCCATCGCCGACGCGCAGAGCCTCGGCGAGGAGGGCGGCAGCGGGGCCATCGCCTGGATCGGGCTGTTCTCGCCCGTCACGCTCATCGACGGCGTGCAGTCCGCCTTCCTCGGCGCGACCTCGGCGTTCCCGGGCGGGGTCGGCCCCAGCACCGGGGAGGGCGTCGTCTACGTCGTCGTCGTCCTCGGCCTGATCGCCGCCGCCTACGGCCTCCTGCTGCGCCGCTACAAGAAGGTGGGACTGTGACCACGCTCCAGATCGACCACGTCTCCCGCTGGTTCGGCAACGTGGTCGCCGTCAACGACATCACCATGACGATCGGCCCCGGCGTCACCGGCCTCCTCGGCCCGAACGGCGCCGGAAAGTCCACCCTCATCAACATGATGGGCGGCTTCCTCGCCCCCTCCACCGGCACCGTCACCCTCGACGGGCAACCCGTCTGGCGCAACGAGGCCATCTACCGGCACATCGGCATCGTCCCCGAGCGCGAGGCGATGTACGACTTCCTGACCGGCCGCGAGTTCGTCGTCGCCAACGCCGAACTGCACGGGCTCGGCGCCAAGGCCGCCCAGAAGGCGCTCGCCACCGTCGAGATGGAGTACGCGCAGGACCGCAAGATCCAGACGTACTCCAAGGGCATGCGCCAGCGCGTGAAGATGGCGAGCGCCCTCGTCCACGACCCGTCGCTGCTGCTGCTCGACGAGCCGTTCAACGGCATGGACCCCCGCCAGCGCATGCAGCTGATGGACCTGCTGCGCCGCATGGGCGACGAGGGCCGCACCGTGCTGTTCTCCTCCCACATCCTCGAAGAGGTCGAGCAGCTCGCCTGGCACATCGAGGTCGTGGTGGCCGGACGGCACGCGGCCAGCGGCGACTTCCGCAAGATCCGCCGCCTGATGACCGACCGCCCGCACCGCTACCTGGTGCGCTCCAGCGACGACCGCGCTCTCGCGGCGGCGCTGATCGCCGACCCGTCGACGTCCGGCATCGAGGTCGACCTGGCCGAGGGCGCGCTGCACATCCAGGCCGTCGACTTCGGCCGGTTCACCGCCCTGCTGCCCAGGGTGGCGCGCGACCACGGCATCCGCCTGCTCACGGTCTCGCCGTCCGACGAGTCCCTCGAGTCCGTCTTCTCGTATCTGGTCGCGGCGTAGGAGGCCAAGATGTACGACCCCACAGTCGCCCGGCTCACCTATCGAGCCCTGCTCGGCCGGCGCCGGGCCCTCATCCTGGGCGCGCTGCCGCTGCTGCTCATCGTGATCGCCGTGGCCGTCCGCGGTCTCGCGGGAGCCGACGACCAGACCGCGTCCGACCTGCTCGGCGGGCTCGCGCTCGCCACCATGGTGCCGATCATCGGCGTCATCGCCGGGACCGGCGCCATCGGCCCCGAGATCGACGACGGCTCGGTGGTGTACCTGCTGTCCAAGCCGGTGAAGCGGCCCACGATCATCTTCACCAAGCTGATCGTCGCGATCGCCGTGACGATGGTGTTCTCGGCGCTGCCGACGTTCGTCGCGGGCTTCATCCTCAACGGCAACGGCCAGCAGATCGCCGTCGCGTACACGGTGGCGGCCCTCGTCGCCTCCATCGCCTACGCCGCCCTGTTCCTGCTCCTCGGCACGGTCTCCCGGCACGCCGTGGTCTTCGGCCTCGTCTACGCCCTCGTCTGGGAGGCGCTGTTCGGCTCCCTGGTGCCGGGCGCGCGCACCCTGAGCGTCCAGCAGTGGTCGCTGGCGGTGGCGGAGAAGGTCGCCGGCGGTGAGATGGTCACCTCGGACGTCGGTCTGACGACGGCCACGGTGCTGCTGGCGCTGGTGACCGTGCTGGCCACCTGGTACGCGGGCCAGAAGCTGCGCTCCCTGACCCTCGCCGGCGAGGAGTGAGCGCGGCCCGGTTTATTCGGTGGCGCCCAAGTCGGCGTCCCGGCACCATGGTTGTGCCGAGGACGCCGGCCGGGTCCGGCGCCACCGTCTGGGAGAGGAGCTGAGCGATGTCCCTGCACGACAGTCCGTTCAGCTCCCGTCAGGGCGGCCCGCGGCGGGTTCCGGTGTAGTTACCCCACCGTCGAGCCCGCTTCCGCAGGGGAGTCGCCCGGGGCGGCCGCTTCGAGCACGCGATGTCGCTCTCGCGTGGGCCGCCCACCCGGAGGATTGGCCGAGAGGTAAGGCACCGGCTTGCTAAGCCGTGGTCGGGGGAGACCCCGCGCACGTTCGATCCGTGCATCCTCCGCGAGACGTTGTCACTGGGACTGGGCCGGGTGAGCCGTGGGGCTCGGGCTGCGGTCGGCCGGCTGCGGGTCGGTTGTGGCCGGTCGCGCAGTTCCCCGCGCCCCTTGGGTGGGACCGGTTGCCCGTGCAGGCGCTTCCAGGTGACCGGGTGCGGACGGTCAGCCGAGTAGGCGCTCCAGGACCACTGCGATGCCGTCCTCGTCGTTCGACGTCGTGACCTCGTCCGCGATCGCCTTGAGCTCCGCGTGGGCGTTGGCCATGGCCACGCCGTGGGCGGCCCACGCGAACATCGGGATGTCGTTCGGCATGTCGCCGAAGGCGATCGTGTCCGCGGCCTTCACGCCCAGCCGGCGGGCCGCCAGGGACAACCCGGTCGCCTTGGACAGCCCCAGGGGCAGCAGCTCCACGATGCCCTCACCGGCCATCGCCACCGTGACGAAACCGCCCGCCGCCCGGCGGGCCGCCTCGGCCAGCTCGTCGTCCGACAGCTCGGGGTGCTGTATGTAGATCTTGTTGAGCGGGGCGCTCCACAGGTCGGACGCGTCCGTGAGCGGCGTCGAGGGCAGCGTGCCCGTGAGCGCGTACCCCGGGCCGACGAGTACGTCCCCGTCCAGGCCGTCCCGGCTCGCCGCCAGGTACAGCGGGCCGACCTCGGCCTCGATCTTGGCCAGCGCGACACCGCCGAGCTGCCGGTCCAGCGTCACGGACGTCAGCAGCCGGTTCTCCCCGGCGTGGTACACCTGCGCGCCCTGCCCGCACACCGCGAGGCCCTGGTAGCCCAGGTCCTGAAGGATGTGGCGGGTCCACGGGACGCCGCGGCCGGTGACGACGAGGTGCGCGGCACCCGCCTCGGTGGCCGCGGCGAGCGCGTCACGGGTGCGCTGTGACACCGAGTCGTCGGAGCGCAGCAGCGTCCCGTCGAGATCGGTCGCCACTAGCTTGTACGGCAGACCGCCGCGGCCGGCCGGGAGACCGGCCGCGGAGCCCTCGGTGTCGTCGGCGCAGGCGGTGCCGCTCACTTGGCCACCGGCTCCAGGACCTCGCGGCCGCCCAGGTAGGGGCGCAGGACCTCGGGGACCCGGACGGAGCCGTCGGCCTGCTGGTGGTTCTCCAGCAGGGCCACGATCGTGCGGGGGACGGCGCACAGGGTGCCGTTGAGCGTGGCGAGCGGCTTGACCTGCTTGCCGTCACGGACGCGGATCGACAGGCGGCGCGACTGGAACTCGGTGCAGTCCGAGGTGGACGTCAGCTCGCGGTACTTGCCCTGCGTCGGGATCCACGCCTCGCAGTCGAACTTGCGGGCCGCCGAGGAGCCCAGGTCGCCCGAGGCGACGTCGATGACGCGGAACGGCAGCTCCAGCGACGTCAGCCACTGCTTCTCCCAGTCCAGCAGACGCCGGTGCTCGGCCTGGCTGTCCGCCGGGTCGACGAAGGAGAACATCTCCACCTTGTCGAACTGGTGCACGCGGAAGATGCCCCGGGTGTCCTTGCCGTGCGAGCCGGCCTCACGGCGGAAGCAGGGCGAGAAGCCCGCGTACCGCAGGGGCAGCTGGTCGGCGTCGAGGATCTCGTCCATGTGGTACGCCGCGAGGGCGACCTCGGAGGTGCCGACCAGATACAGGTCGTCCTTGTCGAGGTGGTAGACGTCCTGGGAGGCCTGCCCGAGGAAGCCGGTGCCGGCCATGGACTGCGGGCGCACCAGCGCGGGCGTCAGCATGGGCGTGAAGCCGGCCGCGGTGGCCTGGGCGATCGCCGCGTTCACCAGGGCGAACTCCAGGAGGGCGCCCACGCCGGTGAGGAAGTAGAAGCGGGAGCCGGAGACCTTGGCGCCGCGCTCGACGTCGATCGCGCCGAGCAGGGAGCCGAGCTCCAGGTGGTCCTTAGGCTCGAAGCCCTCGGCGGCGAAGTCGCGGATCTCGCCGTGGGTCTCCAGCGTGACGAAGTCCTCCTCGCCACCGACCGGCACGTCGGGGTGCACGAGGTTGCCGAGCTGGGCCAGCAGCTCCTGGGTCTCGGCGGCGGCGGCGTCGCGCTCGGCGTCGGCGGCCTTGACGTCGGCGGCCAGCTGGCTCGCCTTCTTCAGCAGCTCCGCCTTCTCGTCCCCGGACGCCTTCGGGATGAGCTTGCCGAGCTGCTTCTGCTCGGCGCGGAGTTCGTCGAAGCGGACGCCGGACGACCTGCGCCGCTCGTCGGCGGACAGGAGGGAGTCGACGAGCGCGACGTCCTCTCCACGGGCGCGCTGCGAGGCGCGCACTCGGTCGGGGTCCTCACGGAGCAGGCGAAGGTCAATCACGTGCCCCAGGCTACCGGGGCACGGCAGGAGCCCACGACTCACTATTCCGAAACACGGCTTACGTCGCGTTATGGGGGAATTGCGAGCCCTGTCAATAAAGTGCGGCCGGCTCCCTGGAAGAAGCACTTGCGGGGCGGGCCGTTGACTGGATTCCCTTGCGGGGAGCGGGACTTGAGGGGCTCTTGTCCACAGGGATCCCCAGGCTCCGAAAAGTTATCCACAGGCTGTGTGGAAAAACTGTGGATGTCGGAATCGATCACTCCGCAACATGGCGATCACGTCGAAGATTCCCAGGACAAACCCACCTCACCCGCACCTCTGGAGGGAAAGTGGTCGCCTCAAAGGATGGCGCAAGGGAAAAGGGTGGACGAAGGGTGATGTGCGCGGAGGTGGACAGGGAGAGGTGCAGGGGACCGATTTGTCGACAGACTCACCCTTGTCTGTCGACTTGTCCCCAGGTCGAGAAGCGGACCTGTGGAAAACTCCTGTGGATAACGACTATCAGCAGGTAGGACCGGTCGAGGACGGACGATGCCGCTGTGCCCGGCTCACCCCTGCGTCGTTCAGAAGCGCCCGTCCTGGCAGCGCGCCAACCAGTCCGCCGCCGCCACGAACTCCTCGTCCGACGTCCCGAGGCGCGGCCGCTCCACGTCCGACGGCGTGAGGTCCGCCCGCGGGTACGAGCCCAGGAACCGCACCTGCAGACAGATCCGCTTCAGCCCCATCAGCGCCTCGGCGACCCGGCGATCGGAGATGTGCCCCTCGGCGTCGATGCAGAAGCAGTAGTTGCCGATGCCCGCGCCCGTCGGACGGGACTGGAGCAGCATCAGGTTGATCCCGCGGGTGGCGAACTCGCCGAGCAGGTCCCGCAGCCCACCGGGATGGTCGTCCCGCTGCCACAGCACCACCGACGTCTTGTCCGCCCCGGTCGGCGCGGCGGGCCGGGCGGGCCGGCCGACCAGCACGAACCGCGTCTGCGCGTTCTCCGCGTCGTGGATCCCCGTCTCCAGTGCCACCAGGCCGTACCGGGCGGCGGCGAACTCACCGGCGAAGGCGGCGTCGTACTGGCCCTCCTGGACCAGACGCGCGGCGTCCGCGTTCGACGCGGCGGACTCCCAGTGGGCGTCCGGGAGGTTGTTCTTCAGCCAGTTGCGCACCTGGGGCTGCGCCGCCGGATGAGCGGAGACCGTCTTGATGTCCGACAGCTCGGTTCCCGGCCTGACCAGCAGCGCGAAGGTGATCGACAGCAGCACCTCGCGGTAGATCATTAGTGGCGCGCCCGCGACCAGCTCGTCGAGCGTGGTCGTGATGCCGCCTTCGACGGAGTTCTCGATCGGCACGAACGCGGCCTCCGCCTCGCCGACGCGCACGGCGTCGAGCGCGGACTGCACGGAGACGTACGGGATCAGTTCCCGGGTCGCGGCCTCGGGAAGCGTGCGCAGGGCGACCTCGGTGAAGGTGCCCTCGGGGCCCAGATAGGCATAGCTCGCTGGCATGTCCTCACCCTAATGGGCCTGACGAAACCGGGCGTGCGCCTTCGTGCCCGGCCACCCGCGAGGGCGACCCCGCTCCCGGCGCACGGCCACCCCGCTCCCGGCGCACGGCCACCCCGCTCCCCGCGCCGGGCTCCTCACCCCTCCAGCAGCCGCTGTCCCACGTACTCCCCCTCGGCCGCGCCGCCCGGCACCGCGAAGAGGCCGCTCGCCTCGTGCCGGATGTACCGCGACAGCGCGTCGCCCCGGTCGAGCTTGCGCTGGAGGGGGACGAAGCCGCGCAGCGGGTCGGCCTGCCAGCAGATGAAGAGCAGACCGGCGTCCGGCACCCCGTCGGCGTCGATGCCGTCGTGGTACGAGAAGGGCCGGCGCAGGATCGCCGCCCCGCCGTTCTGGTCGGGCCGGGTGATGCGCGCGTGGGCGTTGAGGGGGACGACCAGGTTTCCCGCCTGGTCCGTCTTCTCCAGGTCCATCTCGGTCGTCTCGGTGCCGCCGGTCAGCGGCGCCCCGTCGGCCTTGCGGCGCCCGATGACGTCTTCCTGCTCCTTGACGGAGAGCTGCTCCCAGTCGTCGAGGAGCATCCGGATCCGGCGTACGACGGCGTAGGAGCCGTTCGCCATCCACGCCGGGTCCTGCGAGCCGGACTCCGGGACGAAGATCCGCCGGTCGAAGTCGGCGTCCGCCGGTTTCGGATTGCGGGTGCCGTCCACCTGGCCCATCAGGTTGCGGGCTGTCATGGGGTGCGCGGTGGCGCCGGGGGACCGGTTGAAGCCGTTCATCTGCCAGCGGACCCGGGCGGCCCGGCCGGCGTCCTTCTGGATGGCCCGCAGCGCGTGGAAGGCGACCAACGCGTCGTCGGCGCCGATCTGCACCCACAGGTCGCCGTTGCCGCGTGTCTTGTCCAGCCGGTCGGAGGAGAACTCAGGCAGCGGGTCCAGCGCGACCGGGCGCTGCTTCTCCAGACCGGTGCGGGCGAAGAAGCTGTGCCCGAATCCGAAGGTGATCGTCAGGGAGGACGGCCCGGCGTCCAGGGCGACCCCGGTGTCCTCCTGCCGGGCGGCCTCGCCCGCCATCAGCCGCCGTGCCGTCTCCGACCAGCGGCGCAGCAGTGCCGCCGCCTCCTTGCGCCCGGCGCCCGCCGCCAGGTCGAAGGCGACGAGATGACCACGGGCCTGGAGCCGCTGCACGATGCCGGGCTGATGTTTCCCGTGAAACATCACCTCTCCCGCTCCCAGCGAGCTGAGCGGGGTCGCCCCGGCCGGACGGGCGGCGTATCCGGCCGCCCCGCCCGCCGCGCCCAGCACCAGGCCGGTCGCCCCGGCGGTCCCGAGCAGCCGGCGCCGCGAGAACCCGCCCGTGGCCGGGCCCCCGGTCGCGCCCCCCTCGGGGGCCTCGGGGGCGACGGCGTCGGCCTGCCTGCGGCGGGCCTGGGGGAGGGACTGGTCGGTCATGGTGCGGTTCAGCCGATCTGCGCGTTCTTGGAGACGGTCGCCTGGTCGACGTCGGAGGTGCGCACGGTGACGGCGACCTTCCAGTCGCCGGCCATCGGGATCTGCACCCCGCTCGCCGACCAGTGTCCGGTGGAGATGTGGTCCGGGACGACGGGCAGCGGCCCGATGTCCTGCTCCTCCAGGGTGAAGGCGATCTTCACCTCGGGGACGTCGAAGGCACGCCCGTTGGGCCGCAGCACGTAGACGTGCATCTCGTTGGAGCCCGGGCGGGCGGGATCGAGGTCGATCCGTACGACGCCCTTGCCGTCTTCGCCTCCGGTGTCGAAGGACATGTCCAGGGTGAGCGCCCCGGCGGCGTTCGCGTCCTCGGTCGCGGACGAGGTGGCCGCCGCGGCCTGCTCCTCGGTACGGCCCGGCTCGGTCGACGTCAGCATGGTCGTGACGGCGAGCAGGGCGACGGCGACAGCCGCCTCGGCGAGCACCGAGCGGCGCAGCCCGAAGCGGTTCGGGTCGGCGTCGCGCTCCCGCTTGCGCCGGGCGGTGTCGATGGCGGCCCGCTGCCGGGCGAGCTGCGCGGCCCGCTCGGAGTCGCCGTCGGAGCCGTCGATGCCGGCGGAACCGGCCCCGGCGGCGGCACCGGTCTCAGGGGCACCCTTCGCCGTGGCGGACGCACCGGCGCCGGCGGAGACGTGCTCCTTCTCGGCCTTGTCGTCCTCGTCCTCCGTCACCGTCTCGGCGTCCGCCCCGCCGGACTGCGCCAGCCGTGCCGTCCACCGGCGCGATATCCACGCGATGCCGACCAGCAGCACCACGAGCCCGATCTTGACGAGCAGCAGCTGCCCGTACCGGGTGCCGGTGAACGCCGACCACGACCCGAGCTGCCGCCAGGACTGGTAGACGCCGGTCGCGACGAGCGTCAGCACGCTGCCGAACGCCAGCTGCGAGAACCGCCGTACGGCCGCCGCGTCCAGGGGGGTCTCCGCGGGCGCCCGGTACAGGGCCACCAGCAGCGCGGTCAGCCCGCCCAGCCAGCCCGCGACGGCCAGCAGGTGGAGCACGTCGACCGGCATGGCCAGCCCCGGCTGGAGCCCGGTCGAGGCGTGCTCGGACATCGCCCAGCTCGCCGCGAGCCCCGCCGCGACGACGGTCCCGCCGATCGCGAGCCCGAAGGTGAGGTCCCGCTTCTCCTCGTCGTCCCGCTTGTCGTACGCCCCGAACAGCACCGCGATGAACAGCGCCGCCGCGGCGAGCAGCAGCAGCCGTGAGACGAGGGCCGCGCCGGTCTTGGTCTGGAGGACCTGCCCGAGCAGGTCCAGGTCGAAGATGTCGCCGACCTTCCCGCTGCCGGTGTAGGAGCCCCGCACGAGCAGCAGCCCGAGCGTCGCCGCCGTCAGCGCGAGCCAGCCGGACACCACGAGCCGCTGCATCGACCGCACGGCCGTCCCGCGCCGCCAGCAGCCGAGCACGAACGCGGCGCCGCCGACGAGGACGATGAACCCGGCGTACGACACGTACCGGCCGAAGCCGTAGAGCACGCCGACGACCCCGCCGCCCGCGGTCTGCCCGTCGACGGAGACGGAGGTCCGCGAGGGCGCGCCGATCGAGAAGGTGTAGGCCCCGGCGACGGGATGGCTGTCCTCGGACACCACCTGGTAGGTGACGGTGTACGTGCCGTCGGGCAGGCCGCCGTGCAGCTTCACGGCGTAGGTCGTCCCGCCGGTGCCGGCGGGGTCGCCGCGGTCCACGCGCTTGCCCTTGGGGTCGAGGACCCGCAGGGAGTCGTCGGACAGGGCGACCTTCTCGGAGAAGGTCAGCGAGATCTGCTGCGGCGCCTTGTCCACCACCGCCCCCTGCCGGGGGTCGCTGCCGGTCAGCGCGGCGTGCGCGGAGACCGGGCCGGCGCCGGCGAGGAGCAGGCCGGTGGCGGCCAGGAGCAGCAGCACCAGTGTCCGGACCCGGGGGGCGATGGTTGACGTCAAGGCGATCTCTCCCTCAGTGTCCGGTCTTCGGGCTGTACGTCGCGGACTTCACCGGGATCTCGACCGTGACGGTGCCCGACTCCGCGAAGTGGAGCTTCACCGTCACCTTCTCGCCCTGCCGCGGCTTCCGCTTCAGCTTTTCGAACATCAGATGGTTGGCGCCGCTGCGGAACACGAGGGTGCCGTGTGCGGGGACCGTGAGGTCCTTCGCCTCCCGCATCGCCGAGTCGACCGTCTCGTGGGCGGTCACCTCACCGATGTCGCTGGTCACGGAGGTCAGTTCGTCCTCCGTACCGCCCGCGTTGGTCACCGTCAGAAAGCCCGCCGCCATGGAGTCGGACACCGGCTGCGGCATGTAGGCGCCGCTGACGGACAGGTCGGCCGCCGAGTCGTCGTCGGAGGCGCAGCCCGCGAGGAGCAGCGCCCCGGCGAGGAGCGTGACGGGTGCGACGCGTCGGCTCACGGCCGGGCCCCCTTGATGAGCGCGGGGAGGTCCTTGGTGTAGTCGTCCACGGTGGCGTCCTCGGTGTAGAGGACGTACCCGGCGTCGGTCTTCGGGGAGAACGCGACGACCTGGGTGCCGTGGGTGGAGACGACCTTGCCGTTCTTGTCCTTGTGCGGCGCCTCGATGGTGATGCCGAGGGTGCGGGCGCCGGCCTGGACGGTGTCGAAGTCCCCGGTCAGGCCCACGACCTGGGGGTCGATGCCCTTGAGCCACGTGCCGAGCGCGGCGGCGGTGTCCCGCTCCGGGTCGGTCGTGACGAAGACGATCCGCAGCGCGTCCTGCTGGGCCTTGGGCAGCTGCTTCTTGGCCACGGCGATGTTGCTCATCGTGGTCGGGCAGACGTCGGGGCAGTTGGTGTAGCCGAAGTAGATCAGCGTCGGCCTGCCCGCCGTCTCCTTGCGCAGGTCGTACTTCTCGCCGTGGGTGTCGGTGAGGACCAGGTCGGGCTTCTCGAACGGCTTGTCGAGGACGATGGCGGCCTTGTCGGAGCCGGTCTCCTCGGAGACCACGGTCACCGGCGAGGCGTCGTCGCCGTCACCGCCGCCGCACGCGGTCAGGGTCAGGGTGGCGGCGGCGAGCAGGGCCGCCGCCGCGAAGGTCTTCTTACGCATGTGCAGTCTCCCGGGGGACGCCCCCGGCCCCCGTCCGGCGTGTGGGCCGGACGGGAAGCCGGGGACGACCCGAGGTATGGGGTTCGGGACGGGTCAGGCGGCGGTGCGCCGACGGCCGGCGAGCACGCCGTAGGCCACGCCCAGCGCGCCGACGACGATGCCGACCACGCCCAGGACGCGGGCGGTGGTGTCGCTGCTGTCGGCGGGCTCGGCGGCGGACGTCTTCGCGGAGGCGGCCTCGGCGTCGCCGGAGCCCTTGTCGGCGGAGGCGGAGCCGTGGTGACCGCCCTCCTCGGCAGCGGACAGCTGGAGCACGGGCGCCGGGTTCTCGGGCTCCTCCTGGCCCTCCTGCGGCACCTCGATCCAGCGGACGACCTCCTTGTTGGAGTACGTCTGCACCGCCTTGAAGACGAGCTGGTCGGTGTCCTCGGGGAGGGTGCCGACGGACAGCGGGAACTTCTGGAAGAAGCCGGGCTCGACGCCCTTGCCGTCCGCGGTCCAGGTGACCTTGCTGACGGCCTCGGTGATCTTCTTGCCGTGCAGCTCCAGCGGCTTGTCCAGGGTGGACTTGGTGACCTCGGCCTTCCAGCCGGGCACCGGCTGCGGCATCACGGACGCCAGCGGGTGGTCGGTCGGGAAGGTGACCTCGAGCTTGGTGGTCGAGGCGTTGTCGCGCTCGTTGGGCACCTTGAAGTCGACGACCGCGTAGCCGCCCTTGGCGGCTTCGCCCTCCGGCTGCACGCTGACATGGGCGAACGCGGGCGCGGACAGGACGAGGACGGCGGTGCCGGCGAGGGTGCCGGCGGCGGCGAGACGAGAGGCCTTCATTCGGAGCACTCCACTGTGGGTGAGATACGGGATTTCCGGTGGTGAAGAGGAGTACGCGTGCGCGGAGGTGCCTGATCACGGGTGATCGGCGGGAAAACCGGTCACCGTGACCGGCGTGCCGGACCGCCCCTCGGTCGGGGCGGGCGCACGCGCGCGTGCCGCACGACGGCGGCCTCTTCACCCCCCCCCGATGGGTGGAGTGGTGGTCGCGTCGTGTCAGGCGGCGAGGCAGAGCGCGGCGGCGGCCGGCGGGCCGCGCCTGATCACGGTGTGCTGGAGCGCGACGGTGCGCGGGGCGGGGAGGGCGTGTCCCTCGGCCCGCGGAGGGCGCGGGCCCGCCTCGGGCGCGCCGGGCAGCCCGGCCCGCAGGGCGCGCACCAGCGCGAGCGCCCCGCGCAGGGAACGCACGAGCGCGCCCTCGGCGACCGCGTGCGCGGACAGCGCGGACATCTCGGCGAGCCGCAGCACCGCCAGGTCCCCGCGCCGCAGCAGCCACCCGGCGACGAGCGCCGCGAGCAGGTGGCCGAGCAGCATCGGCAGGGACGGCAGCAGCGACACGGACGTCGTGTCCACGGCCGAGGCCAGGGCGTCCGCGTGGACGTGCGCGGCGTGCGTCCCGGTCCCCGGGGCGACCCGGGCGTCGGTGAGGATCCGCTCGGCCTGGACCGGACTGATCGCCGCGGCGGCGGTCCCGCAGACGAGCCGCGCCGCCTGCTGGACGAGCGCCGCGTCGGACACCGGACCGGAGGAGCCGGAGGAGCCGGAGGAGCCGGAGGCCGCGGAGGACGCCCCGGCCGTCACCACCCCGTGCTGTCCGAGCCCGAACAACGTGTGCAGGACGGTCTGTCCGCCGGCGAGCAGCGCGGCCGTGCCGGGCAGCGAGCGCACCCGGCCGGTGAGCGGCACCGTGACGAGGAGGACCCCCAGGAACCCGGCGCCCAGCGTCCACAGCGGGACCGAGGCGCACGAGCCGAGCGTGTGCCCGACTCCGGCCAGCACGACGCAGACCGCGGCGAAGACCGCGGCCCGCGGTACCCGGAGATCGCTTCCGGCGCGCGCTGTGCGCGGGTGGGGGGCAGACATGGCGGGCTCATCATCGCACTGGCCCCACGGCCGCCATACGGCAGGTCCGCAAGATGACTTACGGCCGGAAGATCACGTTCTGGTGTGGCCCGCCACCACATACACCGATTCATGCATAGGCGCATCGACCATATGGGCGGCGTCACGTCACGGATGTGCTTACGGCCGGTCACTCGCGGCAATACGTATCGGTATGTCGAGCCGCGGCCAGGAGGCTGGAGCATGAGCATCTGGTGGTCACTCCATCTGCGGCGCGATGCCGCGAGCGTGCCGCTCGCCCGGCGCCTGCTCATGGGCACCATGGAGACCGCGGGGGTGGACCCGGACGTCTCCTACGACCTCTCCGTCGCCCTCAGCGAGGCCTGCGCGAACGCCGTCGAGCACGGCGGCGCCACCGCCCCCGACGGCTCGCCCCAGGCGTACCGCGTCACGGCCTACCTCGACGGCGAGCGGTGTCACATCGAGGTCGCCGACTCCGGCCCCGGCTTCACCCCACCACGCCGCGCCACCCGCCAGGTCGCCTCCGACGCCGAGCACGGCCGGGGCCTGTGCCTCATCGAGGAACTCGCGGACCACGTCCACTTCGGCAGCCCGACGGGCCGCAGCGGTGCCGTGGTCAGCTTCGAGAAGATCCTCAAGTGGAAGAAGGACCCGGCGCTCGTGGCCGTCTGAGCCACCCGGTCACGCCGCCGGCACGACCACCCGCTCCCCCGCCCGGCCCTCCTCCCGCCGCCCCAGGGCGTGCCGGGTCGCCGGGCCCATCGCGTAGGACGCCGCCAGCATCACCGCGCCCAGCGTCAGCCAGCCCGGTGTCCCCCAGTCGACGAGCAGCGACGTCAGCAGGAGCGGGCCGAGGGTCCGGGCGACGGTGACGCCGGTGCCGAACAGGCCCTGGTACTCCCCGGTGCGCCCCTGCGGGGCCAGGTCGAACGACAGCTGCCAGGACCCCGCCGACTGCCCCATCTCGGCGACCACCTGGAGCATCGCGCCCAGCACCAGCACGCCGACGCCCAGCCACAGCGGGGCCCCCGCGCTCGGGGCGAACGCCCCGCACGCGGCGAGCATCACCCAGCCGGCCCGGCGGATCGCCCGCGTCGCCGTCGCCGGTCCCGTGACGCCGCGCGCCACCCGCACCTGGAACGCCATCACAGCACCGGTGTTGAGCACGAACAGCGCGGAGACCATCCAGGCGGGGGCGTCGGTCCGCCGCGTGATCCACAGCGGCAGGACGAGACTGAGCAGCGGAAGCCGCAGCAGCAGCACGGTGTTGAGCAGCGCCAGCACCGCGTAGGGACGGTCCCGCAGCACCCCGAGTCCTCCGGTCCGCCGCGCGGCCCCGGCCCGGACGGCGGGCAGGCGCAGCAGCAGCCCGGCGCACAGCAGGAAGCTCAGCCCGTCCAGCGTGAACACCGCCAGGTACGCCGTCCGCGTCCCGGCGTGCAGCGCGAGCCCGCCGAGCCCGGCCCCCACCGCCAGACCGGCGTTCAGCGTCGACTGCAGATGCGCCAGCAGCCCCGTGCGCTCCCCGGCGGACACCAGCCCCGCGAGCAGCGCCTGACGGGCCGCCGCGAGGCCGGACTGCGCGGCGGCGTACACGCAGGCGACCAGGACGAACGGCACGAAGCCGCGCACCACCGTGAAGGACGCCACGGCCAGCCCGGTCGCCAGGGCCAGCAGCACCGCCGTCCCGCGCGGCCCGCGCCGGTCGGCGAGGCGCCCCAGCGGCACCCCGGCCAGCGAGCCGACCGCCCAGCCGACCGTCAGCCCGAGGCCCACGCGGGCGGGGCCGAGCCCCACGATCTGGGTGAAGTAGAGCGCGGACGTCGTGTAGTAGGCGCCGTCGCCGACCGAGTTGCTCAACTGGGCCAGGGCGAGGACGCGGCGGGGACCGGCGGGCGGGAGAAGTCGCGTGGTCATACGACGACCGTAGAGAGGCGGTGGGCCTGCAACGAGGCCCAATCCAGCGGCCTTTCAGGGGTCCAATCCGGCCTCGTCAAGGACCTGCGCCAGCACCTCCAGCGCTCCCCGGTACGCGCCCTCCCGGGGCGTGCCGTACCCCACGACCAGCCCCTGCGGCCTGCCCGTGTCCGGCGTGTGCCAGTGGTCGCCCAGCCGTCCCACCGCGAGCCCGTGCGCCCGCGCCCGCCCCAGCACGCGCTCCTCGTCGTCGACCTCCACGAGCGCGTGCAGCCCGGCCGCGATCCCCCGCACCCGTGCGCGCGCCCCCAGCCGGTCCAGGAGCTGGTCCCGGCGCCGCCGGTAGCGCAGCCGGCAGGACCGCACGTGCCGGTCGTAGGCGTGACTGTCGATCAGCTCGGCGAGTGCCAACTGCCCGAGGGACTCGGTGTGGTGGTCGCTGTGCAGCTTGACGTCGGCCACGGCGTCCACAAGGTGCGATGGCAGCACCATCCAGCCGAGCCGCAGCGCGGGCCCGAGCGTCTTCGACGCGGTCCCCAGATACGCCACCTGCCCCGGCGCCATGCCCTGGAGGGCGCCGACCGGCTGCCGGTCGTAGCGGAACTCCCCGTCGTAGTCGTCCTCCACGATCAGGGCGCCCCGCGCGCGGGCCCACTCGGTGAGCGCCCGCCGCCGCTCCGGGTGGAGCGTCACCCCTGTCGGGTACTGGTGGGCGGGCGTCACGACGACGGCCGCGCAGTCCCCGGCGGTGCGGGCGCCCCGCCCGTCGACCTCCAGCGGCACCACGGCACCCCCGTGCCGCCGTACGACCTCCCGGTGGAACGGCAGACCGGGGTCCTCCATGGCGACCGGGCCGCCGTCGAGCACCCGCGTGAGCAGCGCCAGCCCCTGCACGTACCCGGAGGTGATCACGATGCGCTCCGGGGGAGCGACCACCCCACGGGCCCGGCCCAGATAGCCCGACAGCGCGGTCCGCAGCTCGATCCGCCCCCGCGGGTCGCCGTAGTCGTAGGCGGGGGAGGGCGCCCTCGTGACCGCCGAGCGCAGCGCCCGCAGCCAGGCCGCCGCAGGGAACGTCCCGACGTCCGGGCTGCCGGGGCGCAGATCGAAGCGCGGCGCACGCGCGGGCTCCCGCGCCCCGGGCTGCCCCGCCTCGACGGGCGGCAGCGCGGCGACCCGGGTGCCCGACCCCTGGCGGGCGGTCAGGAACCCCTCCGCGACGAGCTGGTCGTAGGCGGCCTTCACGGTGTTCCGTGAGACGCCGAGCTCCCCGGCGAGCTGCCGGGTGGCGGGCAGCCGCTCCCCGGGCGCGAGCCGCCCGTCCCGTACGGCGTCCCGCAGGGCGCGCTCCAGGCCGGCCCGGCGCCCCTCGCCCGCGGCGACCGCGAGATGCAGGTCCACCCCCACCCCCCAGCAGAAGCGATGACGGCCGGGCGCCCCTCGGGGCACCCGGCCGTCCTCCGTCCGTCAGCCGCCGGACCTCAGCCCTTCAGCGCGGCCATCCAGCTCTCGACCTCGTCCGAGCGGCGCGGCAGCCCGGCGCTCAGGTTCCGGTTGCCGTCGGCGGTGACGAGGATGTCGTCCTCGATCCGCACGCCGATCCCGCGGTACTCCTCCGGCACGGTCAGGTCGTCGGCCTGGAAGTACAGACCCGGCTCGACGGTCAGCACCATGCCGGGCTCCAGCGTGCCGTCGACGTACGACTCCACGCGCGCGGCGGCGCAGTCGTGGACGTCCATGCCGAGCATGTGCCCGGTGCCGTGCAGCGTCCAGCGGCGCTGGAGACCCAGCTCCAGGACCCGCTCGACCGGACCCTCGACGAGCCCCCACTCGACGAGCCGCTCGGTGAGCACCCGCTGCGCGGCGTCGTGGAAGTCGCGGTACTTCGCGCCCGGCTTCACGGCCGCGATACCGGCCTCCTGCGCGTCGTACACCGCGTCGTAGATCTTCTTCTGGATCTCGGTGTACGTGCCGTCGATCGGCAGCGTCCGCGTGACGTCGGCGGTGTAGTACGTGTGCGTCTCGACACCGGCGTCCAGCAGCAGCAGGTCGCCGGAGCGGACGGGGCCGTCGTTGCGCACCCAGTGCAGGGTGCAGGCGTGCGGGCCGGCGGCGCAGATGGAGCCGTAGCCGACGTCGTTGCCCTCGACACGCGCGCGGAGGAAGAACGTGCCCTCGATGTAGCGCTCGGAGGTCGCCTCGGCCTTGTCGAGGACCTTCACGACGTCCTCGAAGCCGCGCACGGTCGAGTCGACGGCCTTCTGCAGCTCGCCGATCTCGAAGTCGTCCTTGAGGAGGCGCGCCTCGGACAGGAAGACCCGCAGCTCCTCGTCGCGCTCGGCGGTGACCTTGTCGGTCAGCGCGGCCTCGATGCCGGCGTCGTACCCGCGCACGACCCGGACCGGGCCGGTGGCCTCGCGCAGCGTGTCCGCCAGCTCGCGGACGTCGGAGGCGGGGATGCCGTACAGCTTCTCCGCCTCGGTGAGGGAGTGGCGCCGGCCGACCCACAGCTCGCCCTGGCCGGAGAGCCAGAACTCGCCGTTCTCCCGGTCGGAGCGCGGCAGCAGGTAGATCGTGGCGTCGTGGCCGCCGGCCACGGGCTCGAGGACGAGCACGCCGTCCTCGGTCTGGTTGCCGGTGAGGTACGCGTACTCGACGGAGGCCCGGAAGGGGTACTCGGTGTCGTTGGAGCGCGTCTTCAGGTTGCCCGCCGGGATCACCAGGCGCTCGCCCGGGAAGCGGGCGGACAGCGCCGCGCGGCGGGCGGCGGTCTCGGCGGCCTGCGGGATGGGCCGCAGGTCGTGCAGCTCCGTGTCGGCCCAGCCGGACTTCATGTTCTCGGCGAGCTCGTCGGACACGCCCGGGTACAGGCCGTTCTTGCGCTGCTTGATCGGCTCTTCCGTCTCTTCCGGGGTCTCCGGGGTGAGCTCGTCGGCCACGGTCATCCTCCTCGATACGGCATTCGACCCCGTCCATCGTACGGTCGCGCCCGCCCGTGCCGGGGGTGCGGGACGAGCCGTCCGCCGCTGCTATGGCGCAGGCCACGCGCCTGTTATGGGACGGTCACCGAGGGCCCGCGGGGCGTCACGCGAAGCGAGCGGCCAGCAGGACGACGTCCTCGTCGCTGTCGGTGCCGTCCAGTCCCTCGGGCAGCACGGTCCGCAGCACGTGGTCGGCGACCGCCTCCGGGTCCTGCCGCAGCGCCCGGGGCACCCCGGCGGCCGCCGAGTGCAGCCGCGCGAAGGCCCGGTCGGTGGGGTCGCCGGTGCGGTGCAGCAGCCCGTCGGTGTAGAGCAGCACCGTCTCGCCGGCCTCCACGGTCAGCTCCACGCTGGGCGCCTCCCAGCAGGCCAGCATCCCGAGCGGCGCGGACACCGACGTCTCCACGTACTCGGTGCGCCGGTCCCCGATCAGCAGCGGCGGGCTGTGGCCCGCGCCGGCCAGCGTGATCTTGCGCAGGGCGGGCTCGCAGTACGCGAACAGCGCGGTCGCGGACCGGGCCGGCTCGGTGAGCCGCAGCAGCAGCTCCAGGTCGGACAGGACCGCCACCGGGTCCTCGCCCTCCATCACGGCGTACGCCCGCAGGCTGGCCCGGAGCCGGCCCATGGCGGCGACGGCGCTCGGCCCCGACCCGGTCACCGAGCCGACCGCGAGGCCCAGCGCGGCGTCCGGCAGCGGCAGCGCGTCGTACCAGTCGCCGCCGCCGCGCGGCCCCGTGCCGTGCCGCACGGCGAGCTGCACACCGGCCGTGCGGGGCAGCCGGGCGGGCAGCAGCTCCTCGGTCATGGTCCGCATGGCCGCGCGGGTGCGCTCGACCTCGACGAGCCGGGCCAGGTGCGCGGCCGCGGACCGGGTGTAGAGGCCGACGAGGTGGCGCTGGCGCTCGGCCGGTTCGGCGGGCTCGTCGTACAGCCAGACGGCGGCGCCGAGGCGCCCGGCGCCGTCGGTGGACAGCGGCAGGGCGTAGCTGGCGGCGTAGCCGAGGCGGGCGGCGACCTCGCGGTGGCGCGGGTCCAGTCCGTCCTCGGCGAGCAGGTCGGGCTCGGTGATCTCGCCGTCGCCGCCGGGCAGCCCGTCGAGGATCCGTCCGTACGACATCGCGCTGCGCGGCACGGTCTCGATGTGCCCGAGGTCGGCGCGGGCGAGGCCCAGGCCGATGGTGGTGTCGGGTCCCTGTCCGTCGCCCGGTTCCAGGACGACGAGACCGCGCCGGGCGCCCACGAGGGCGGACCCGGCGCGCAGCAGTTCCTGGAGGGCTTCGTCGAGCGAGTCGGTGCGGACCAGGCGCTCGGTGAGTTCGTGCAGGGTCGTCAGGTCCGACACCCAGCCGGCGAGACGGTCCTGGAGCAGGGCGCCCGGCGGGTGCGGTGAGGCGACCGCCGGGGCGTCCGGGGCTGCGGGCGTGGGCGCGACAGTGTGTGCGGGTGAGGGAACCGTTGAATCGATTCCGGCCACTTTCGGAGGGTGAGGGGCGTTCATGGCGTCCGGCTTTCCGACCGGTGCGTACTGCTCAAAAGCATCGCAAACCCCCATGTCATTCTGCGCCGCCAGCAGTGTCTCCACATGTACACGCACTCGTGAGGGGATGTCCAGCATTGTCCTGCGGGGATTCCTGGTGTCCATGGGCTGCGTGAGCATTCCGCGTACACCTCTTGCGTCAAGGCGAAGTTGGCTTGAAACTGCCTCAGGGAACGGGGTATTGCGGTCGACTGGTTTCGCTCCACGGAGCGTCACAGCGGTCGTTATGGGTACGTACTCGGTGAAGACCAGGGGTGGTTGACGACCACCCGGAACCTGGTGACGGAGCCGAGCGTCCTAGCCACCGACGATCGTGCCCCATCCTCCCGTGGCGGAGGCGAAGAGAAATACGCGCGACGCAAAACGCCAGACTTCGCCACCCCACGCCATGCCCATGCTTCTGGTAGACGCAGTATGGACGAGGCCGCCACGGATGCAGTCCACGTTCGGCCCATAGGGGTGTCCCTTGCCCGGAGCAGGGGTGTGATGCGCCAACAGGTACGCACAGTGAAGTGATCGACACATGGTGTGATGTGGTCCTCGGTGTTGCCAGCGGTGCAACGGAAAGGAACGAGCGCTCATGCGCGAGATCCTCGGAAGGCGACGCAGGCTCCTGCGCGGTGACGGGAAGTCTGAGCTGATCAGCGCGGCCCTGACCTTCGCGACGCAATGGCGATGGCCCGTGCTCCCGGGCGTGACGGCACCCCCGCAGGGGCGGGGCCGCTGCGGATGTCCCGACCCCGAGTGCACGGTGCCCGGAGCCCATCCCTTCGACCCCGGCCTCCTCGCGGCCACCACCGACGAGCGCATGGTGCGCTGGTGGTGGGCCAACCGGCCGACGGCCCCGATCATCCTCGCCACGGGCGGCACGGCACCCTGCGCGGTCAGCCTCCCCGCCCTGCCGGCCGCCCACGCCCTGGCCGCGCTCGACCGGATGGGCATGCGCCTCGGCCCGGTCGTCGCCTCGCCGGCCCGCTGGTCGATCCTGGTGAAGCCCTACTCGATGGAACAGCTCGGCGAGCTGCTGTACGCCAAGGACTTCGTCCCCGGCTCGCTGCGCTTCCACGGCGAGGGCGGCTATCTCGCCCTGCCGCCCTCCGAAACGGGGCTGGGGCCGATCAGCTGGCAGCGCGCCCCGCTGCCCGGCTCCGCCTCGCCGTGGGTGCCGGACGTGGAGGCCGTGGTCGACGCGGTGGTCGAGGCCCTCACTCGTACGGGTGTGAGCGCGCCCGAGTTGTAGGGCTGTCCGGCGCGCGCGGACCGCGCGCGGGCCCCGGATCGTTAGATTCCGCCCTATGCCGCGTCATTCCAGGGGAAAAAGGGCACCGTCGTCACATCGTCGCGGGCCCCACCAGCGAAGAGTCCGTCTGATCGCCCTCGCGTCCGTCGCGGCGGCCGCGATCGCCCTGCCACTGGCCTGGGCGGCCGCCGGCCAGGTCGTCGAGGCCGGCCGGTCCACGGCCGACGCCCCCGCGAAGGACGCCCCGGCGCGCCCCTCGCGCGACGGCGCCGCAGACCCGTCCCCCCGCGCCGACGCGAAGGCGCCGTCGGTCGCGCCGTCCGGCCTGCTCGGGCTCGGCATCGCCACGGCCGTGCGCTGCGGACCCGAACTCACCTCGCCCGAGGGCGTCGAGGCGCAGACCTGTGTCCTCACGCAGGGCGAGGAGGCCTGGGCGCGCACCTACTACCGCAACGCCACGGGCGGCGCCCTGGACTCCGTGCTGAGCCTGATGGGGCCGGAGGGGCGCACGATCCGGATGCGCTGTGCGGTGGGCGCCGGGGACGACCCGGGGACCTGCGAGACGCCCCGTCAGCGCACCCGCGCGGGAGCCGACGGCTACACGGCGGTCACCGAGTTCGCGGAACGGGCCGGACGCCAGGCGCTGTTGCTGCGTTCCGCCAGCAACTCCGCTCCCGCGTCCGCGGGGTCGACCACGGGCGGTTGACACATGGCGGCGTTCCGTAAAGGGCCGCGCACATGGAAAGACCCGGTTGCTGGCGACGGGGGATGCACCAGCAACCGGGCTACTCGAACGGTAACAAGAAGTCGGCGGTTCGCAAATTCGATCCGGGCTTTCCAGTCACGGATTCCCTTGCTCCGCAGGGGAGTTGTGATCGGATTCACCCCGCGCGGGCGGGCGCGTCCCGCTGAACCGCCGTTCAGCCGGGGCGGGCCCGCCCCCTCTCGTCAGCTGAGGGTGACCTGCCGGTTGGTCAGCCCGCCGCGCGCGCGGCGCTCGTCCGGTGTCAGCGGGGTGTCGGTGGCCAGGGCGTCGGCCAGCCGCTCGGCGAACTCGGCCGCCGGCTTCTCCACGTCCTCGGCGCCGACACCGCTTGGCAGGTCCCAGACGGGCACGGTCAGGCCGTGAGCACGGAAGGAGCCCACCAGGCGGGTGCCCTCGCCGAGGCTCGACGCGCCCGCCGCGTGCAGCCGCGCGAGCGCGTCCAGAAGCTGCTCCTCGGGGTGCGGCATGACCCAGCGCAGGTGGTTCTTCTCCGGGGTCTCGCACCAGTAGGCGGAGTCCACGCCGGTCAGCTTCACGGTCGGGATGGCCGCGGCGTTGGCGCGCTCCAGGGAGGCGGTCACCTCGGCGGTGGCGTTCTCCGCGTCGGGGACCCAGAACTCGAAGCCCGGGTGCACAACTGGCTCGAACGCGCCTTCGGGGTCGAGCAGGTCCTGCAGCCGAGGGCCGTCGGCCGGGGCGCGGCGGCCCTGGACCGGCGTGCCCGGCTGGGCCGCGAGGGCCTGCTGCAGGGTGTCGGCGAGGTCGCGGCTGATGTCGCCGGAGGCCGTGTCGTTCTGCAGGCCGAGGAGGACCGAGCCGTCGTCGCGGCGCAGCGCCGGCCAGGCCATCGGGAGCACCGTGGCCAGGGTGACGGACGGGACGCCCTCGGGGAGGCCGCCCTTCAGGGTCAGCTCCGCCGTGGCGGCGGGCACCAGCTCACGCAGGGCGACCCAGTCGCACTCGCCCGGCAGCCCCTCGAACGGGCGCTGCACCAGCTCGGTCACCGCCTGCGCGGCGGCCCGGCCGTGACACGCCTTGTAGCGGCGGCCGCTTCCGCAGGGGCAGGGCTCGCGTGCGCCGACGACCGGGACCTCTCCGTCGGCGATCTGCGGGCGCTTGGCCTTGGTCTGGGGTCGCTTCTTGGCCATCGTGGGTGTCTCCCGGTTACGGCTCGTCTGGTACGGGCGCGAGCCTAGCCGTTTCCGCCATGGTCGACGGGAGCCTGTGGACGGAGCACATGGGCGTGCCGGGAGGAGCGGCGGTCCGGGGAGGCGCGCGTGCCGGGCGGAGTCGCGGTCCGGGGCCGTGGGCCGACGGCCCGTCAGTCCAGGTCGTCGAAGGCGTCCGTGAAGTCCAGGCCGGGGAGGGCGCTGACCGCCGGGGCGATGACGCGCGTAGCGAAGTCGTCGCGCCGGTGCCCGGCGTGCGCCGCGCGTACGTCGTCGTGGACGACCACCCAGACCGTGACCTCGCCCAGCACGTCGTCGCGTACGCCCCAGTCGTCGGACAGGGCGCTGATGATGTTCAGCCCGCGGCCGCCGTGCGCGGTGACCGAGGGTGTCGCCGGGGCGGGGCGGGTGGGTCCGCCGCCGTCCGTCACCTCCACGGTGAGCCTGCCGCCGCTGTCCACCCGCCAGGCCGCGCGGACGTCGCCGTCCCCCGCCAGGGAGTCGCCGAGCGGCCGGCCGTGTTTGCACGCGTTGCTCAAGAGCTCGGACAGAATCAGTACGGCGTCGTCGATGACCGATTCCGGGACCCCGCCGCTGCGCAGCTGCGCCCGCATGCGGTGCCTCGCCTTCCCCACGCCCGCAGGACCATGGGGTACGGCCATGCTCGACGACGTGGGCACCTCCTGTGCCACCACCAACGCCACCCCCGAGACCTCCTTCGCCCCACGCCACGGAGTGGATGCCCTCTTGGCCTGGACCGGAAACCGGCCAAACAAGGTCCGGTGACGCATTCGCACGACCGAACACGCAGCGAACGCGCCGGAGCACTCCCTGTCACCGGGATGGCTGAAATCCGACGGTGTGGCTGAGAGTGGAGGATGAGGCCCCCGGGACCACCGGGTCAAGAGGTCGTACGGGGATGAGGTCGTACGGGGATTGCGGCGCACCCGCCGGGGCTTCAGCGTCCGAGCTGGTCCAGCACCGCGCGCGGGCGGTTGGTGATGATGCCGTCGACGCCCAGCCGCACGCAGAGATCCACGTCCTCGGGCTCGTTCACCGTCCACACGTGCACCTGGTGGCCGGCCGCCTTCAGACGCCGTACGTACGCGGGGTGGCTGCGCACGATCCGGATCGAGGGACCGGCGATGTGCACGCCCGCGGGCAGCCGCCCGTCCCGCAGCCGGGGCGAGACGAACTGCATCAGATAGACGGTCGGCAGGGTCGGCGATGCGGCGCGCACACGGTGCAGCGAACGCGCCGAGAAGCTCATGACGCGTACCGGCGACTCGGCCGGCGCGGCCGGAGCGTCCAGTCCGAACCGTTTCAGCAGATGCAGCAGGCGCTCCTCGACCTGGCCCGCCCAGCGGGTGGGGTGCTTGGTCTCGATCGCCAGCTCCACCCGGCGTCCCGCGTCGGCGACGAGCTCCAGCAGCCGCTCCAGGGTGAGGACGGAGGTGTCCTCCGGGTCCTCGGGCCGGACCTCCCAGTCCGGCTCCTCCGCGCGGTTCTTCCAGGAGTCGCGGTTCCTGCGGGAGCCGAAGTCCAGGGCGGCCAGCTCGGCGAGCTCCAGGGCGGAGACCGCGCCGCGGCCGTTGGAGGTGCGGTTGACGCGGCGGTCGTGGACGCAGACGAGATGGCCGTCGGCGGTGAGGCGGACGTCGCACTCGAGGGCGTCGGCGCCGTCCTCGATCGCCTTGCGGTACGCGGCCAGGGTGTGTTCGGGGGCGTCCTCGGAGGCTCCGCGGTGGGCGACGACCTGGATCTGGTGCTGCCGTGCGTGGGTCACCGCGTCATGGTGCCACCGTGCGGGGGTACGCGTCCGACCGCGGTGGTCGCGCAAAGGCTGGGATTGAGCCCGTTTAGTGAGAAATGACCTATATAAAGAGTGGCCGTGGACCCACAGGTACCGCTTATGGTGCTCTGACGGCCGTTGGGAAAAGCTGACCGCATACACATAGGCGTGCAAGCTGAGCGCACCGACCGCCGAGGATCGAGCGTGACGGGCGTGCCCGCGTGCGACCGAAGACACCAGCCGTGGATCGAGGAGAGAAGCTGTGAGCACCGAGAACGAGGGCGCCGCGGTACCCCCGGCCCCGTCCGCACCCCCCGTACCGGTGGACGCTCCCGCTGCTCCGGCCTCCCAGGAGCACCCCGCTCCCGAGAGCGCGACGGCGCCGCTCCCGCCGGTGCCGGCCGGCAGCCCGTACGCCGCCGACGCCCAGGCACACGGCGGTGGCGACGGCTTCCACACCCCCGCTGCACCCGCCGCCTCCTCGGGCTCCGCCCCGGACGCCTCCTGGCCGCCCCCGCCCTCGGGCACGTCCCCCACGTCCCCGTACGGCGACGGCACCGGCGGCGGCATGGGCGCCGGTGGCTGGGGCAGCACCTACCAACAGCCCGCGCCCCGTTCGGGCCGCGGCGGGATGCTCGCCGCGATCCTCATCGCCGCGCTGGTCGCGGGCGGTCTGGGCGGCGGCCTCGGCTACACCCTGGCCAAGAACGACGACAACACCTCCTCCACGACCGTCTCCGCCCCCGACAGCGGCGGCTCGGTCAAGCGCGACCCGGGCACCGTCGCGGGTGTGGCCGCCAAGGCGCTGCCCAGCACCGTCACGATCCAGGCGGAGAGCAGCAGCGGCGAGGGCGGCACCGGCACCGGGTTCGTCTTCGACACCGAGGGCCACATCGTCACCAACAACCACGTCGTGGCCGACGCGGTGGACGGTGGCAAGCTCACGGCGACCTTCCCGAGCGGCAAGAAGTACGACGCCGAGGTCGTCGGGCACGCGCAGGGCTACGACGTCGCGGTGATCAAGCTCAAGAGCGCCCCGTCCGACCTCAAGCCGCTCACGCTGGGCGACTCCGACAAGGTGGCCGTCGGCGACTCGACGATCGCCATCGGCGCGCCCTTCGGCCTGTCGGACACGGTCACCACCGGCATCATCAGCGCCAAGAACCGCCCGGTGGCCTCCAGCGACGGCACCGGCAGCAACGCCTCGTACATGAGCGCCCTGCAGACCGACGCGTCGATCAACCCGGGCAACTCCGGCGGCCCGCTGCTGGACGCGCAGGGCAACGTCATCGGCATCAACTCGGCGATCCAGTCCACCGCCAACGGCATGGGCGGCACCGCCCAGTCCGGCTCCATCGGCCTCGGCTTCGCGATCCCGATCAACCAGGCCAAGTACGTCGCCCAGCAGCTGATCAAGACGGGCAAGCCGGTGTACGCCAAGATCGGGGCCTCCGTCTCCCTGGAGGACACCAGCGACGGCGCCAAGATCACCGACCAGGGCGCCGGCGGCTCGGACGCGGTCGATCCGGGCGGCCCCGCCGCCAAGGCCGGCCTCAAGCCCGGCGACGTCATCACCAAGCTCGACGGCACGGTGATCGACTCCGGCCCCACTCTGATCGGCGAGATCTGGACCCACAAGCCCGGCGACAAGGTGACGATCACCTACGAACGGGACGGCCGCACCCGCACGGTCGACCTGACCCTCGGCGCCCGCTCCGGCGACAGCTGACCTGCCGCCCGGGCCCCACGGTACGCTGTACCCGCTCCGCCCCGGGCGGGCCGGAGCACTGGTGGGTTGCCCGAGCGGCCTAAGGGAACGGTCTTGAAAACCGTCGTGGCGGCGACGTCACCGTGGGTTCAAATCCCACACCCACCGCGGGTGAACGGCCCCTGACCAGGAACATCGGTCGGGGGCCTTCACCTTGCGTGGTGCCCGTTGATGACCGTGGTCCCCCGTGAGTTCCCGGTCGACCGGGCACGGATGCGGCACAGGCTTCAGTCACGCTGAAACAACAAGAAGCTGCCTGGGGTGCCGGCGCACTGCTCCAGCAACCTTGCGAGATCGTCCAAGGCGGCGAGCTGACGCTCATCGGTGCACCGTGCGTCCGGCTACCGTCCACCACCCTCTGGCCCCCGTGGTCCGGCCAGTTCCGGCAGTGGTGATGATGGTCGGATGAAGGAAGCTTCGCGTGTCCCGGCGCCGGTCATCCTCGGCATAGACGATCTTCGGCTACTGCCGTGGACCACGCGGATCGCACGCAGCAGCCGCGAAGGTGTCGAGCTCCTGCAGGAGTACCGCGACAGCCTGATCGATGAACTCTGGCTCGACCATGATCTCGGCGGCGACGACAGCATCCTGCCCGTGGTGACTCTCCTGGAGGAAGCCGCTTTCAGCGGGCGGCCCTTCCGGATCGGCACGGTCTACGTGCACAGCGCCAACCCCATCGGCGCTGAGACCGTCGTCCGGTCGCTCACGCGCTGGAACTACCGGGCCCGGCGGGCGACGGTCTAGGAAACCGTCGTGGCGGCGACAAGCACCAGGGTCGAACTCCACGCCCACCGCACGTGAACGGCCCCGACCAGGTCGCTGGTCGGGGCTGTTCGTATGCCCGCGCGGTCGGCTGCTACCAGCCCGTCATCACTGCGCCGAGTGGCAGCGGTGCGGCCAGCAGCACCAGTGCCTTGACTCGCAGGGGTTCACGCTCGCCCCTCATGGTCGCGCGGCAGACCACGAACGCCGCGACGATGCCCAGCGGGAACAGGATCGGGACGCTTTCCGACAGTGGGCCGCGGGTCCCGCCCACATATGCCGCCAGATACGACCCCGCGAGGCCGGCCAACACGGTGAAGAACACCTTGCCGGCGCTGAACCACTCACGCTCCATCAGTTCGGCGAGCTCACCGAAGCGGGCTCCAGCGCGGTGACGGCGCGCTGCGGCGAAGGCGAAGGAGACCAGCAGGACCGTTCCGGCTGCGAAGAACCCCCAGCGCAGGACGCTTGCTGCGATGTCCATGATCAGGGCACCTCCCATTCGTCCACTGACTCGTCACCAGCAGTTCTTGATGACACCGTCGATGCCGAGAATCTCCGCAGCGATGCCGCCGAGGCCGGAACCGGCCTCCTCGAAGACCTCCATGATTCCCTTCTTGAAGGTCTTGCCCGCCTTCTTCTTGGAGCGGATCTTGGCGACGACCTTCTTGATGCCCCCGAGCTTGTCGATCGCCTTCTTCATCTTGTAGATCTTGGCGACAGCGAAGATGTTGGACCCGATGGCGAGCAGGATTCCGCGCGCACAACCGCCCGCGTTGAAGGACCGCTTTCCGCTGGTCTCGGCTATGCGCTCGTTCAGCCACTGCTTGGTGGCGTCCTAGCCCTGGGCCAGCACCTCGTCCGGGATCTCTGTGAAGAGGCTCAGCGCCTCCTCGATACCGGCCAGGACCTCGTCCTCCGTGCCGATGCCGTCCAGCGAGGAGAGGACGACGGACGACGCCGCGGCCTCGGGTCGCGGCTGGTTCTGGGCGGCGTGAGCGGCGCCGGTCGTGACGAAGACGGCGGTAGCAGCGATTCCGGCCACGATCATGGATCGGCGTCGGAGCGGAGCGCCGGTCTGCGAGCTCATGAAAGCAGACATGCTGAGGTTCCCCCTCTGTTCATGTGATAGGCGTTCACATTCCGCGCACCACCGTGATTGCCCTGGTCAGGGGCCGAGTTGGGCGCGGAAGCATGGTGATCATCGCCAAGCACGGCGACGGTTATCAACAGAGCTGAGGATCATCTGAGGTAGTCGGCGCGGGCGTTCGATTCCGTACCGGCCGGCGCTCAGCTGAAGTAGGCGATCTTGTCGTCGAGGACGCCGATGGCCCGGCGCAGGGCGTCCACGCGTTGTTCCAGGGCGGCGCGGCGGTCGCGGAGGAAGGCGACGCGGTGGTGCGGGGGGTGGTCGGCGCGGAGCATGGCGACGAACTCGCGCAGATCCGCGATGCCGAGGCCCGCTTCGCGGAAGCAGGTGACCATGCCGATCCAGAACAGGTCGTCCTCGGTGTACTCCCGGTGCC
The DNA here is from genome assembly GCF_042731455.1 of Streptomyces sp. NPDC059852. NCBI lineage: Bacteria > Bacillati > Actinomycetota > Actinomycetes > Kitasatosporales > Streptomycetaceae > Streptomyces > Streptomyces sp. NPDC059852. The sequence continues at coordinate 73,634 of NZ_JBHWJK010000021.1, forward strand.
CGCCGGCGGAGCGGCGGATCGGTCCGATGAGTCCTTCGCGCTCGTAGTACCGCAGGGTGTCGAGGGAGACGCCGGTGCGTTCGGCGGCCGTCGCCGGGCTGACGGTGGTCATGGGGGCCGGCTCCTCGGGAAGTGTCACCGGGCTTCGGTGAATCGGGTCATGTGCGCCTCGGTGAGGCGTACGTGGCGGGCCGTGAGCGCCTCCTCGAGTTGTTCCACCCGGCTCACGCCGACGATCGGGTCGATGCCCTGCCTCATCAGCCATGCGAGGACGACCTGGTTGCGTGTGGCCGTGAGCTCCTCGGCGATCTCGTCCAGTACGGCCAGCACCCGGGCGGTGCCGGGGTGATCGTAGGCCGTCGGCAGCGGCTTGTCGGGGCGGACGTAGGAACCCCACATCAGCGCGCTGTACGCCCACACGGCGAGCCCTTCGGAGCGGGCGAGGTCCAGGTCCTCGGGGGCGAGCAGGCGGTGGCCGGCCTCCGGGAGCGGGGTGAGGGGACGCGGCTGGACGAGGGAGTGGCGCAGTTGCAGGGCCGTGTACGGCTCCACGCGCTGCTCACGCGCCAGGGACCGGGCGCGTTCGACCCGCCAGGCGGCGTGGTTCGCCGCCCCGACCCGAAGGGCCACCCCCTTCGCGACGAGCTCGCCGAACGCGCCGACCGTCTCCTCCAGCGGTACGGCGCGGTCCTCGGCGTGCGCCCACAGCAGGTCGACGTGGTCGACGCCCAGCCGTCCCAGGCTCTCCTCCACACCGGCGTGGACGGCCCGCGCGGACAGCCCCTCGGCGCTCTGCGGCCAGGAGTGCGGGACGAGCGGGTTCTGCCGGACCTTCGTCGCGATCCGCACCGTGTCGCGCGCGCCCGGGCGGGCCCGCAGCCATGCCCCGATCACCCGCTCGCTGGCCCCGCCGGCACCGCTGGGGTCGTTCCAGAAGGAGTAGCAGTTCGCCGTGTCCAGCCAGACACCACCGCCGGCGACGAAGGAGTCGAGGATCGCGAAGGCCCGGTCGGCGTCCACGCGCGTGCCGAAGTCCATGGTGCCCAGAACGAGTTGAGGGCTGTTGGTCGTCGTCATGCGACTCATGCTGGTATCTGGAGCGCGCTCCAGGTCAAGAGCGTTCCTTCCCGCCTACAGCTCGTGGTCCTCCGCCAGCCCTTCCCAGTCGATCCTCCGCAGCGATTCCTCCGCGTCCTCGCCGGACGGCACCCGGGTCGTGGGCTGGAACCAGACGACCGTGAGGGACGAGCGGTGCAGGGCCGGGTCGTGGGTGGGGTCGAGGGCCGTCGAGCGGAAGGAGCCGACGCAGGCCACGGGCGGCAGGATCTCGACCGGGCCGAAGTGGCCCGCCGGCTGGTCGGGGCGGTCCAGGTCCGGTGGGACCAGGTGGACCGGCGAGGACGGGTGGGTGTGCCGGGCGCTGCTCAGGAGACCGTGGACCGTCATGTCGTTGACGAGCTTGCAGGGGTAGCCCTCCAGCATGCCCCCGTACGTCGACGTCAGCCGGAGTTCGGCGAGGTCGAGGGAGCGGCCGGACGTGAGGAGCACACGGGTCAGGGACATGGCGGCACTGTAGGGCGGGGGTGCGGGCCGGGTCGCCCGGGTTTTCCAGCCGTCCCTCCCGGTGACGGTGTCAGGGGTGGTGGCCCGTCAGGCGCGCCGCCGAGGCCAGCGTGGCGCGGGCCTCCCGTTCGGTGAGGCCGGTGTCGAGGGCCGCCTCGACGAGGGGTTCGACCAGGGCGGGCCCGATGCCGTCCTCGTAGGCCCGGCAGGCGGCCCAGAAGAGGCGGGTGTTGCGCTGGCCCTCGTGGGCGGCCAGCACGAACTGGACGAGGCCCTGCCCGTGGCCGCCGGCCGACGCGGGCGTGGGGTGGTGCGTGCGCGGTGGCGGGAGCAGCAGGCGCAGCAGCGCGCGCGGGCAGGGCGCCGGGCCGATGTGGGCGGTGCCGGGGGCGGTGCGGTAGACGCCGTGCTCGGTGCGGGAGCCGGGGCCGACCAGGTAGCCGCCGGCGCCGCGGATGTCGATGCCGGGCGCGAGCCGCCCCGCGGAGTTCGGCACGACCACGTCCGGCGGGCCCGTCAGCCATAGGTGCCGGCCGCCGCTCGGCGTCAGGACGACGACGGTCGGCGGGATGGTGAACAGGTGCCGCAGTGCCAGTTCGCGCAGGGCCGCCGAGGAGTCCGCGTCGGACTTGACGTCCAGGTCGACGCCGATCAGCTGGTGCGGCGGCAGTCCGCAGGCGATGCCGTAGCCGGTGGCCCAGGGGGCGGCGGCGAAGAGTTCGCGGATGCGGGCGGGGTCGGTGGAGGCGTCGTAGACACCGTGGCCGGGGCGGCCGCACTCGCCGTGGCAGGGCGTGGGCGTGGGCGTGGGGTCGTCGCGGTGCGGGGAGCGCAGGGCCGGGAGCTTCGTCCGGGACAGGGGGATGACGGCCAGTCCGCGTTCGGCGGCTGACAGGGCGTGTGCGAGGGCCAGCGTCGTGGCCTGCCGGTCGGTGGTGGCCATGCCTCTATGTTCGTACGAGTGTTCGAAAAAAGGAAGAGGGGGCGGTGTGTGCCGGCCGGGGACACGCCGGTCGGCGCGAGTGGTCCGAGCGCCTGATGGAACCTTTCGTCCCTTGTGGAGCTTGAGGCGGGACTGTCCATGACTGTCCCGACTGCGCGGTAAGTGTGGTGAAAGGGGTTTATCGACTTGTCATCACGCTTGAGGGCGAATAGGGCTGTCCGGGGTGGTTCGCGGGGGTCCCGCTGGGCAACTCTGATCTCGCGACGTCGTGCAGGACTCCGGGGCGGTCGGCCAACTACCCGGAGAGAAGCAGTACTTCACGCACCACCACTGCGTCCGGCGGGGAGCCTGGACGCACCTGTTCTGGAGGAACAACATGGCAAGCATCCGTACCGCCCGCGTCGTCGCAGCCGTCACCGCACTCCCGCTCGCCGCCGCCCTGTTCGCCGGGGTGGCCAGCGCGGACAACGGCGCATTCGCGGACGACGGATCCAGCGCGGCCGTCTCGACCGCCGTCCAGGGCCTCCTGGGCAGCGGGGTCGGCGGCGACAACTTCGGCACCTCGTCGACCACCCAGCAGCAGGCGACCGGGTCCGGGGCCTCGAACCAGAGCAACACGGCCCAGGTCAACGGCTCCGCGTTCACCTCGGTCAACCAGGGCAACGACAACACGTCCGTCACCTTCACCCCGCTCTGGTGGTGAGCTGAGAGGGCCGGTGCCCCGGTGCTCAGGCACCGGCCCTCTCTGTCCGTGGGTGTGTCTGTGGGGTTTCACATGGCTGCGCGGCGGTGCTCCGGTACCGCCGCGCAGGCGTGTCCGCACCCGTGGCGCACCGCAGCGCCCTTGGCAGTCCCTCGTGTCCGATGGGCAGTCGGAAACCGTCGAGTCCGGCCAAGGCCCGGAGCATTCCCGGCGGGGTGTTCATAAGGGACATCCCTCAGTGGGAGGGCGGGCGTTCGTCCACCTTCAGGAGGTGGAGCAGGCCCCACCCCTACAACCTGAGGCGGACGCGGCTTCGGCACCTGCGGCCGATCCGCCGGAGCGGGGTCCGCTCATAGCGTGGAGCCATGACCCCACCCGTCTGCACCAGCGCCTCCGACGCCGCGACGCGGTCCCTGCCGAACGCGACGTACCCCTCCTTCTCGTCGTACGTACGCGCCCGGCAGCCGGTGCTGCTGCGCACGGCCCGCTCGCTCACCGCGAACCCGAGCGACGCCGAGGACCTGCTGCAGACGGCGCTGACCAAGACGTACGTGGCCTGGGAGCGCATCGAGGACCACCGCGCGCTCGACGGCTATGTGCGCCGGGCCCTGCTGAACACGCGCACCTCGCAGTGGCGCAAGCGCAAGGTCGACGAGTTCGCCTGCGACGAGCTGCCCGAGCCGGAGCCGCTGCCCGGCCACACCGACGACCCGGCGGAACGCCAGGCGCTGCGCGACGCCATGTGGCGCGCGATCATGCGCCTCCCGGCGCGGCAGCGGGCGATGGTCGTCCTGCGGTACTACGAGGACCTCAGCGAGGTCCAGACGGCCGAGGTGCTCGGCGTCTCGGTCGGCACGGTGAAGTCGGCGGTGTCGCGGGCGCTCGGCAAGCTGCGTGAGGACCCGGAGCTGGTGCCGGTCCGGTGACCGCCACGAGGGGCCGCGCCGGTGGGACTCCTCCCTCCCGCCCGTAGCCGCGGAGCGTCACCCCCGTAGCCGCAGAGTCCCGTGAACGCAACGTGACATGATCGATCACCCGGGCCTAGTGACATACCGCGCGGTATGCGCGCAGAATCTCCGCAACCCTTACCACCGCGTAGGCAATGTCGCCCCCGGGAGGACGCCGTGCTGAGCACCATGCAGGACGTACCGCTGCTGATCTCGAGGATCCTGGCCCACGGGTCGACGATCCACGGCACATCGCAGGTCATCACCTGGACAGGCGAGGCCGAACCGCACCGCCGCTCCTTCGCCGAGGTCGGAGCCCGCGCCGCCCAGCTGGCGCACGCCCTGCGCGACGAACTGGGCGTGACCGACGACGAGCGGGTCGCGACCCTCATGTGGAACAACGCCGAGCACGTCGAGGCGTACTTCGCGATCCCCTCCATGGGCGCGGTCCTGCACACCCTGAACCTGCGGCTGCCGGCCGAGCAGCTGGCCTGGATCGTCGACCACGCGGCCGACCGGGTGGTCATCGCCAACGGTTCGCTCCTCCCCCTGCTCGCCCCGCTGCTGCCGCACCTGAAGACGGTGAAGCACGTCGTGGTGTCGGGCCCCGGTGACCGGTCCGCCCTCGCGGACGCCTCCGTCCAGGTGCACGACTACGAGGAGCTGATCGCCGGCAGGCCGACGGCGTACGAGTGGCCCGCGCTGGAGGAGACCCAGGCCGCCGCCATGTGCTACACCTCCGGCACCACGGGCGACCCCAAGGGCGTCGTCTACTCGCACCGCTCGATCTACCTGCACTCCATGCAGGTGAACATGACCCAGTCGATGGGGCTGACCGACCAGGACACCTCGCTCGTCGTGGTCCCCCAGTTCCACGTCAACGCCTGGGGCCTGCCGCACGCCACCTTCATGACCGGCGTCAACATGCTGATGCCCGACCGCTTCCTGCAGCCCGCCCCCCTCGCCGAGATGATCGAGCTGGTGAAGCCGACGCACGCGGCGGCCGTGCCCACCATCTGGCAGGGCCTGCTCGCCGAGCTGACGGCCAAGCCCCGGGACGTCTCCTCCCTGACCCAGGTCACCATCGGCGGCTCCGCCTGCCCGCCCTCGCTCATGGAGGCGTTCGACCGGCTGGGCATGCGGGTCTGCCACGCCTGGGGCATGACGGAGACCTCGCCGCTCGGCACGGTCGCCCGGCCGCCGGCCCACGCCGTCGGCACCGACGAGGAGTTCGCCTACCGGCTCACCCAGGGCCGCTTCCCGGCGGGTGTCGAGGCGCGGCTCACCGGCCCCGGCGGCGAGCGCCTTCCCTGGGACGGCGAGTCGGCGGGCGAGCTGGAGGTGCGCGGCCCGTGGATCGCGGGCGCCTACTACAACGGCCCGGACGCCGAGCCGCTGCGCCCCGCCGACAAGTTCAGCGAGGACGGCTGGCTGAAGACCGGGGACGTCGGCACGATCTCCCCCGACGGCTTCCTCACCCTCACCGACCGCGCCAAGGACGTCATCAAGTCCGGCGGCGAGTGGATCTCCTCGGTGGACCTGGAGAACGCGCTGATGTCCCACCCGGACGTCGCCGAGGCGGCCGTGGTCGCCGTTCCGGACGACAAGTGGGGCGAGCGGCCGCTCGCCACGGTCGTCCTCAAGGAGGGGGCCACCGCCGACTTCACGACCCTGCGGGCCTTCCTCGCCGAGGAGGGGCGGATCGCCAAGTGGCAGCTGCCGGAGCGGTGGACGGTGATCGAGGCGGTGCCGAAGACGAGCGTGGGCAAGTTCGACAAGAAGGTGCTGCGCAGGCAGTACGCGGAGGGTGGGCTGGACGTCACCCGGCTCTGACGGGGGCCTTTTGGGCGGGGGACTGTCGTCGGTCGGCTGCGGGTACGCCGTGGCCGGTCGCGCAGTTCCCCGCGCCCCTTTGGGCGGGGGACTGTCGTCGGTCGGGTGCGGGTTCGCCGTGGCCGGTCGCGCAGTTCCCCGCGCCCCTTTGGGGGTGTGCTGTCGTCGGTCGGGTGCGGGTTCGCCGTGGCCGGTCGCGCAGTTCCCCGCGCCCCTTCCTGGGGCGCCGGGTCAGTTCGTTCCGATTCTCGACAGCAGGTCCACGATGCGGCTCTGGACCTCGGGGCTCGTGGAACGCTCCGCCAGGAACAGGACCGTCTCGCCCGAGGCCAGACTCGGCAGGTCGGCCTGGTCGACGGCGGCCGTGTAGACGACCAGCGGCGTGCGGTTGAGCTGCCCGTTGGCGCGCAGCCAGTCCACGATCCCGGCCCGGCGCCGATGCACCTGCAGCAGGTCCATCACGACCAGGTTCGGCCGGAAGTCCCCGGCCAGCGCCACCGCGTCGGCGTCGCTCGCCGCACGGGCCACCTGCATGCCCCGCCGTTCCAGCGTCGCCGTCAGCGCCAGCGCGATCTCCGCGTGCTCCTCGATCAGCAGCACCCGCGGCGGATGCTGCTCGCTGTCCCGGGGTGCCAGCGCCTTGAGCAGGACGGCGGGGTCGGCGCCGTACGCGGCCTCCCGCGACGCCTGCCCGAGTCCCGCGGTCACCATCACCGGCACGGACGCGGCGACCGCCGCCTGCCGCAGCGACTGGAGCGCGGTCCGGGTGATCGGGCCGGTCAGCGGGTCGACGAACAGCGCGGCCGGGAACGCCGCGATCTGCGCGTCCACCTCCTCGCGCGAGTGCACCACCACCGGCCGGTAACCGCGGTCGCTCAGCGCCTGCTGGGTCGTCACGTCCGGCGCGGGCCAGACCAGCAGCCGCCGCGGGTTGTCCAGCGGCTCAGGGGGCAGCTCGTCGTCCATGGGCTGCGGGCGCGGCGGATCGGCGACCTCGACGGCCCCGCCCGGCCCGTCCAGCGGCTCGGGCCCCTCGGCGGCGTTCTCGTCCGGGGCGCCTATGGCGTACGACCGGCCGGCCGCCTCCGCCACCGGCGCGAGCCGGTTCTGCCCCGCTCCCGACGGCGGGGAGGGCTGCGGCTGGGGCGCGGCGGGCGCCGCCTGCTCGGCGGTCGGCGGATGCGGGCGCGCGGGCTGCTCGGCCGCGCCGGCACGCGCGGCGGGGTCGGGCGGCGTGCCCAGTTTGCGGCGCCTTCCGCCGTTCGTCTGGTGCGGCGGGGGCGTGGCCGGCGAGGGCTGCTGCACCTGCGCCGCCTGCCGGGTGAACGGCACGCCCTGCCCCAGCGTGCGCACGCTGATCGCGCGCCCCTGGGTGGAGTTGGGGTCGACGGGGGCGCCGGGCGCCTCGGCGGGCAACGGCTGCGCGGCCCGCTGCACCCGCCCGGCCACCGCCTCCGGCGGCAAGGGGGTCCCGGGCGCGGGAGTGCCCTGCGGCACCTGCGGCTGGACGGGCTGGACAGCGCCCCGCGGTGGTACGGCGCCGCCCCCGGCGGTGCCGTCGGCGGCGGCCCACTGCTGCGGGACCGGGGCGGGGACGCCCTGCGCCGGGACGCCCTGCGCGGGGGTGCCGTGCGCCGGGGTGCCCTGGCCCGTCGGCGCCTCGGCCGGGAGCGGACCGCCGGGAATGGCGGCGGGCGGCACGGGCTGGGCCGGAGCCGCCTGCGCGGCCGGGGCCGTGACGGGAGCGGGCGCGGGAGCGGCGGCCGGGACGGGCTGTGTCTGCGGCACGCCTTGCTGTGCCGGCACGGGTGCGGCCACGGGCACCCCCGGTGCCGCCTCCTCCGGCGGGCGCGCCACGGCACGGCGGCGCCGTCCGGTCGGCGCGGTCGTGGGGTGCGGCTGCGGCGGGGTGTGGTCCTCGGCCGGGTCGTGCGCGACGGCGTGCCCCTCGTCCGGAACGGCCTCCGGTACGGCGGCCTGCGCGGCGGCGACGGGGGCGGCACCGGTGCCGGGCGCGCGGTCCGCGTCGGCCGGGGGCAGCGCGAACACCTGGCGGGGGCCCGCCTCCTGGGCCTGTGCGGCGGCGGCCCGTTCGGCCGCGGCGGCCAGCGCACGCCGGCGCCGTCCGGTCGGCTGCGGGGCGTCACCGGCCGCGGAGGCGTCCTGCGCCGCGGGCTGCTGGGCGGCGTCACCGGCCGCCGGAAGCGCGGCGGCGGGCGCGGGCGCCAGGGCCGGTTGCTGTCCGCCGTCGCGCCGGGCGCGGCGTCCGCCGGACGCGGGCACACCCTGTGGCGGCACGGTCCCGCCCAGGTTGTTCCCGGCTGCGGCGGTGCCCGCGGACTGCTCGCCGGCCATGACGACGGCGCCCTCGGAGACGGCGTCCGCGCCGGCCTCGGCCGGGCGTCCACGGCGCCGCCCGGTGCCGCCGGAGACCTCCGGGGCGTTCTCCGCGGAGGCGGAGGCGGAGGCGGAGGCGGAGGCGGCGACCGGGGCCTGGGGGAGCGCGGGCGCGGCGGCCCGCCTGCGCCGCCGTCCGGTCGGCGCGGCACCCTCCTCCGCACCGGCGGCTGCCTCGGCCTCGGGGGCCTCGCTCTCCAGGAAGGCGTCGACGGAGGAGCGCCGGGCCCGGCGCCGGCCCCCGCCACCGGTCTGCCCGGCGTCGTCGGAGCCGGCCGGTTCCTCGGCCGGGACCTCCGCCGGAGCGGCGGGAACGGCTCCCGCGCCGCCTCCGATGGGCACTTCGAGGACGAACGCGCTGCCGCTCATCCCCGGCACCTCGTGCGTCTGCAGGACACCGCCGTGCGCGCGGACGATCCCCCGCACGATCGGCTCGTGCACCGGGTCTCCCCCGGTGTACGGCCCGCGCACCTCGATGCGGACGACCTCGCCGCGCTGCGCCGCCGCGACGACGACCGTGTTGTCCAGGTAACCGCCCGCCGACACCGGTGAGTTGCCGGTGGCGTCCACCCCGGCGACGTCCGCGACGAGGTGCGCGAGCGCGGTCGCCAGGCGCTGCGGGTCGACCTCGGCCTCGATGGGCGGGGCGTGCACGGCGAACTGCACGCGGCCAGGACCGATCAGCTCGACGGCGCCGTCGACGCCCGCCGCGACGACCGCGTCGAGCATCACCTTCGTGCGCTGTATCCGGTCGGCCCCGGCGTCGAGCCGCTGGTAGCCGAGGACGTTGTCGATGAGGGTGGTGATCCGCGAGTAGCCCGCCGACAGGTGGTGCAGCACCTGGTTGGCCTCGGGCCACAACTGCCCCGCGTCGTCCGCCGCCAGGGCCGCCAGCTCGCGGCGCAGCTCGTCCAGCGGGCCGCGCAGGGAGCCCCCGAGCAGCGTCAGCAGCTGCTCGTGCCGCATGGCCAGCGCCTCGTGCCGGTCCTTCTCGCGCTCACCGAGGGCGGCGTACCGCTCCTCACCGGCGGCGAGTTCCTCCGCGTGCCGCTCCTCGAGCTCCTCGATCTCGGCGACGTGCTTCTGGCGCAGCGCGGTCAGCTCGGAGGCGTGCTCCTCGGCGAGGCGCTCCAGCTCCTCCTCGTGCTGCCGCCGCGCGGCCTCCTTCTCCTCGGCGAGGGCGTCGTAGGCTCGCCGGTCGGTGAAGGTCATCACGGCACCGACGAGCTGGTCGCCGTCGCGCACGGGGGCCGTCGTCAGGTCGACGGAGACCTGGTCGCCGCTCTTGGACCACAGCACCTGCCCGCGCACCCGGTGCTTGCGCCCGGAGCGCAGGGTGTCGGCGAGCGGGGACTCCTGGTACGGGAAGGGGGAGCCGTCGGCGCGGGAGTGCGCCACGAGGGTGTGCAGCTCGCGGCCGCCGAGGTCGCTGGCCCGGTACCCGAGGATCTGTGCGGCGGCCGGGTTGACGAGGACGATCCGCCCGTCGGTGTCGGTGCCGACGACGCCCTCGGAGGCGGCCCGCAGGATCATCTCCGTCTGCCGCTGCGAACGTGCCAGCTCGGCCTCGGTGTCGACGGTGCCGGTCAGGTCCCGGACGACGAGCATCAGCAGCTCGTCGCCGCTGTAGCCGTGGCCGTCGTAGGCCTGCTGGCCGTTCTCCAGATTCGCGGACGTGACCTCGACCGGGAACTCGGTGCCGTCGGTGCGGCGGGCCGTCATCCGGGTCGGCTTGGTCCGGCCCTGCGGGTCCATGTGGTCCGGCCGGCGCATCGAGCCGGGGATCAGCTTGGAGTCGAACTGGGGCAGGAGGTCGAGCAGCCCGCGCCCCACCAGCGCGGTGCCCGGCGCCTCGAAGGCCTCCAGGGCGATGGTGTTCGCGTTGACGACGGTCCCATTGGCGTTGACCAGCACCAACGCATCGGGAAGCGCGTCGAGTATGGCTGCGAGGCGAGCAGCGCCTCGGGATGGCCTGCTGCTCACGAGACGCTTCCTCCCTGTTACCGCACCTAGCCGACCGCTCCGGCCATCTTGCCAATCGGTCCGCAGCGTGTCACGCGAGGGAGTCTAAGGGCTGGGGTTGCGCTCGCGACGCCGGATGAGAGCGAGGTCGCACCAGGCGGTGACGTAGAACGTATGACCGCCCGCCGCTGCGTCCCTCCGGCCTGCGCCCCTTGTCCCACGGGGCTTCGCGACACCTTCGCGGGACCTTTACGGACCCGGTGCCTCCGGTATGCCGAAGCCGTGCGTCGACGTACGGCCGCCCTACGTCCCCAGCCCGTGCGCCCGCACGTCCGGCAGGAGCGGCACGAACCGGTTCCACCGGGCGATCGCGCAGCCGTCGCCCCGGTCGAACCGGGCGTCGACCGGACGCCCGGCCCACGTCCCGGTGACATGCGCGGTCGCCGGTCCGCCGTACTGCATCGTGCACAGGCCGCCGGGCGCGTCGGGGGCGAAGAGGTCCCGGCCCCACCGGGTCCCGCCGTCGAGCGCGGCGCAGGCGCCGGCCGGGTCCGGGTGATCGCCGCCGGCCGGGTGGCACGTCAGCTCGTGGGTGCCGTCGCCGGCGCCGGTGCCGGTGACCGTGACGGTGAGGTGATCGCCGGAGCGGGTGAGGGCCGGACTGTGTGCCTGAGCGGCGGCGGGGACGACGGTCCCGGAGACGACGGCGACGAGGGAGCCGGCCGTGAGGAGCAGCCGGGCGGAGACGGAACGGTTCACCTGCGACATGCCCTGCCTAACGCCGCGCCGGGCCGGACGTTGCGCGCGCAGCACGCCGGGAAGAGCTTTGCCCTGCGGGCTCTCCGCCTAGTACCGTGGAGGTCGATTGGTGACAGCACGCTCGACTGTGTCATCATCTGCACGCACCGAACGCGCTCGCGCGGGCGGTTGTGCTGGAGGCGTCGCCTAGTCCGGTCTATGGCGCCGCACTGCTAATGCGGTTTGGGCCTTAAAGCCCATCGAGGGTTCAAATCCCTCCGCCTCCGCCCTCCGACAGGGAGCCCGGCTGATCTCAGCCAGGCTCCCTGTCCGCGTTCGGGGCCCCATGCCCCCGCAGAACCCGCCTCAGCGTATTTCCGCAGGTCACAAGGGGTGCGGCAAACGGATTTCACATGGCGGCGGCAGTCATGTAATGTTCTTCCTGTCGCCGCGAGCGGGCCGGAAGGGCCGGGAGCGGCGAAAAAACAGAACAAGCACTCGTAGCTTAACGGATAGAGCATCTGACTACGGATCAGAAGGTTGCAGGTTCGAATCCTGCCGAGTGCACACAGGTGAGAGGCCCCGCCGGTTCGCCCGGCGGGGCCTTTGACATCACCGGTGACATCAACGCCTACGTCGGCCGCAGTGATGACGTCATCAATGCGTCCGGCTACAAGATTCGTCTTGAGCTCGTCGCCCAGCGCGTCGTCCATCCGGTCGGCGGCAGCCTTGAGAGTCGTGCTCATGACGTGCGCGTAGGTGTCGAGCGTCATCGTGATCGCGTTGTGCCCGAGCGTTTCGATGATCGTGCGAGGGTCCACCCCTTGTGCGAGCAGGAGCGAGGCGCAGGTGTGCCGAAGGCCGTGCACGCGCACGCGACGCACGCCGGCGTCCCGGCACAGGATGGTCAGCATCCGGTTGAGGCTGCGCGGGTCCGTCACGCGACCGGTCGTCGTGGTGAAGATCAGTCCGTCCGGCTGTCCGGGTGCGGGTTGCCACTTCTTCCCTGCCACCGTGGCTCCCGGGCCTGTTGGGCCCGGTGCTGGGGTGAGCGCCTGAATACAGCGCTTCGGGAGGGACACCGTGCGAATGGAGCGCATGGTCTTGGGGCTGCCGAAGATCAATTCACGCCGGATGCGCTGGACGTTCCGGCGGACACGGAGATGACCGTTCGTGAAGTCGACGTCCGCCCGCATGAGGGCGAGCGCCTCGCCACGTCGCAGGCCGGTCGACATGAGCAACAGCCACAGGGCGTATTGCGGGCCGGTGAGGAACGGGGCGGGGACGGGCACGGACGGCTCTAGGCAGCCGATGAGCCACGCGATGGCCAGGGCCTCGGTCTTGGCGTCGGCGAAGTTGCACAGCCGCATCAGCAGGTCGATGCCCCTGCCGTTGGTGTCCTTGGCGGGCAGGGGGAGTTCCCCGGTGAGCTGGGTGCGCCGCCAGCAGACCTCTGCGGGGTCGGGGATGCGGGTGTCCCAGCCGGTGGGCTGGATGCGCACGGACCGGCCGTCGTCGCGGCCAACGAGCCAGGTGGCCCCGTCGAATCCGGTGGCCACTCGGATGTGGGTGGGCTGTACCTGCTCGGTGGGGGCGAGTGCCTCGATCAAGTCCAACGCCTCCTTGAGGGCGGTTCCGTTGAAGACGCCGACCCCGTCGCGGAAGAGGCCGACCATGCGTTCCTGGCGGTGGCTGCCGGTGGTGTCCTGGGAGCGGATCGGGCGGGCCACGGGGTGGCCTGCGCAGCGCGTACACGGTCCCGTCCACGGTGCGGAAGTACCGGAAGTGCGCCTGTGCGTAGTAGGTGATGACCTGCCGGGCGGGTTCTTCTCGTCGTCGGACACGGCCACAGTCCCAACGTGGTGCGGGCGTTGGTCCACGCGTCCGTGCAATGCCGGGGAGTCTCGCCCTTGGCTTGCGCGGCAGTGAACAGCCGGTTGACGTGGGTCTCGGTGAGACAGCCGCACCGCCCGTGCCGGGACAGCACGGCGAGGAACGTGCGGTACACGGTGGCGTGGACGGCGCTGCGGGCCTCGCTGATGCGCTGCTCGGCCATGGTGATCCCGCGCTTCAGGTAGGCGGGCGTGCGGTGCCTGCACTCGCCCCATGGCTCCTCAGAGGCGCTGTGAGGCTCTGTGGCGTCCTATGAGCCGTGGACGGGTCCTTTTAACTGCCAGCGCGCGCACAGAGTCCGGGAGAGCGGCTGCGGAGCCAGTGCCGGGTCCGAGCCAACGCGCATGTGCCATAAGGGACTCGATGTCGACGCCGGGCCATACGGCGTTCGGTGACGGCATGGTGCCCCGGTAGATCCAGTGCTCGCCCCGGGGGGGGGCACGGTCCGGGTCGCGGGCAGAGTGGCGCGGGCCCAGTCGACGGCCGCGGCGTCGTCCAGGTCGACCACGGTCACGCCGGCACCGCCGGGGTGGTAGGCGACGGCGGCAGCCCGGCGCCACGCCGTGGCCCACTCCGGGGAGGTGAGGACGGTCGGGTCGGTGGTGGCGGCCACCCAGCCGTGGCACGGGTACGGGCAAGAGCAAGGACCCGTGGCTTTCATGTTCGACCGGCCGCCGCATACGTTCCCGGCGCACGCGGCGCAGTTCCCGAACGGTGCCTTCCCCGCCCGCAGGGGCAGGGGCGGGACGCCGTGGGCGGCCAGCATGAGCGCAGTGTCCAGCAGAGCTGCGACGGCAGTCATGCGGCCGCCCCCAGAACAGGGGCGTGGGCGGCGAGGAACGCGCGGCCGATCCATTCGGTGTAGGCGGGCGGGAGCGCCTCGCGCAGCCTGAGGTGGTCGGTGGACCAGTCGATCCGCTTCGCGTCGCGGATGCCCCTTGGGGTGTGAATGACGTGCGATGGGTGACCCCATCGGCTGCTTACATTCGCTTCCTTGCCTCCGGGCTTCTGACGGACGGCGCTTGGGATGCCGATGCGGTCGCCTTTTACGTCGCCGCTTATCCCGGGGCGTCCGACCACTGGTCGGAAGATGCCATCGCGGCCTTGTTGCGTTAAGGGGGAGACGGCGCCACGCGCTGAACACCCGCCGAGGCCACTTGCTGCGGCGGGTGCTTGAGGGGGAGGTCGCGAACGGTGGTCCCCGGGTTTCTGGCTGACTTGCCCAACGTTCAATGCGTCCGGCTGATCACGAGTTGATCGACGGGACTAGGTGCCGCGCCGGGTAGGTGATCTATGGGACAACGGTATTGGCTGAGCAGACGCCAGGTCCGGACTATCGTTTCCACTCTGCCGCTTACTGCGGGGTGGCTGAGGAACCTACATAGGCAAAGCGTCCAGATGCTTTGATTGCAGGCGTTGCCAGGCCACCGCAATATGGCGGTCGGTGAAAATCTCTGCCTTGCGACGACTCCACTTCTGGAGCGTTGCGATTACGTCACTCTGAGATGCGCCTGGGCCAAGTTCACGCATTACCCAATGCGTTGTGCAGAGTAGCTCAAGCCCATACGGAGAGGCGAAACCATCGATCAACTCGAGGACTCTATTAATAGAGTCCTTGAGATCTGTGTCGCGATTCTCCGCAATCCAAGACTCCGCTAGAGCTTCTGCCCCTGAAGTAAGCTTTATTGGGTGGAAGTCGAGGACGCGTTGAGTCCGATCTCCGTATCCCCGAACCAAATGACCTTCCATGCACTGCAGTTGATGGTTCAGGTTTTCTGCGTAAGGCCCATATCGAGCCTTCTGGTAGCTGAGGCGCATTGGCGTACCTACGGCCTGAAGTAGATACATCAGTTTTTGCAGTTCGAGTAGCGAAGCTCCGTCAGACGCTTCGACCCGCTCTGATTTTGATTGCTCCACATAGCCGCTCAACAGGGAGACAACGGCCGCCCTGCCCCGTGTCATATTTGGCGCCGTTGTATGAACAGGCATCGAGCTAGGTGCCGGCGCGCCCGTGGGAGGGAAGAGTAGAACTTTGACTGAAGGCAAGGACTCAAAAGCTGCGTAAATCATCGGACGCACATTGTCCCAGTCGAGTCCACCGTTTCCGCACCCCAATGCAGGGACTGCGATGGATTCAATCTTGTGCTTCTCGATTACCTCAACCAAAGCGTCGAGTCCCGCTTGAATGTCTTCAATGCGGGACTTTCCTCGCCAGTGGCGTTTGGTCGGGAAGTTGAGGATGTACCGTCGGGGGCCAAGGTGATGCGCGTCATGAACGAAGATCTCACCGATCTTCACTTCGCCTCGGTCGCAGGCTGCCTTGTACTGCTTGAAGTTCTCGGGGAATGCCTGCTTGATCTGCAGGGCGATTCCCTTTCCCATCACGCCAACAGTATTAACGGTGTTGACGATGGCTTCCACGTCTGCCTCAAGCAAGTTTCCTTGCGATTCCTGGATCACCGTCTTCACCCCTCCACTCCCTAGTAGTACCACTGAGGATACACCATCGTCGGAATCGAAGTGTTGTATTCGGCGAGAATATCGCGCACTTCGGTTGCTCGACGTTCGTTACGGGTAACGATCGATCCTACGAGCTGCACCGGGAAGAATTGGTGCACGAGATATTCGGCTTGGCGTCGACTTGCTCGGTTTGGGTCGTCCGGTATGTCATGCCACCACTTCTCTTTCATCAACGGCCAGTCGATCAGCTTCTCGCAAAGTTCGGGATCGTCGGCGTGGAAATCTACGAAGGTTGCTCCGGCGTTGCCCTCGCTGAATACGGCTGGGAGTCCGGCATTTCGCACCGTTGTCAGGCTTGATGTCAAATAGATGACCGGCTCCTGTCCCTCGCGATATGTAGGAACGTTGCCGCTGTGGATCGAGAGGAGCATGGGTGAGCGGTATCCGAAATAAAAGGGAACGTAGTCTGCTGGGGTGCCACCGGGCCCACAGTTGACGACAGTTGAACGGCGGCGCTGCTTGATGCTTGGCATGCCGATTTCGGTGTCGGTGAGATTATTAAGAGCAGCAGCGTTGTCGCTGAATAGTCCGCCTCGCTCTAGGATGCCACGCAAATTGCGAATGTGAGTGATATGGTAAATTGGCCTATTTGGTACCGGGTTCTGCACTGCTGCGGCTCCTTTGGCCAACTGATCGCCATGGATACGGCAGTAGTCTACTACCGATCGTGCGCGAACAGTCACAATGTGCGATCGGATGCCTAGAGCTTGGAGCGGATCATAGGGCCGTAGGCCCCTTGTGGGCAGTGGTCGTGCGACGGAATGTGCCCGCGCAGCCTGACATCATCGGTCGACATCAACAGGGGCGTACGTTCGCGGACGGTGGCAGCCAGTAGCGCCAGCGCTCAGGCCCTGGGGGGCCTGCAACTTGTGGAGTCCGCCTTGCAAGGCACCCGCCTACGGATCAGAAGGTTGCAGGTTCGAATCCTGCCGAGTGCACACAGGTGAGAGGCCCCGGAGAGATCCGGGGCCTCTTGCATTTCGTGGGCGTACAGCACCGAAGTACGGCAACCACGTCAGCCGGTACCGCCCCTCGCGTCCGACGGCTCGCGTTCGTTGCACCGGTCCGGGGTGGCGTGTTTGGGTCGGGTGATGAAGTGTCTGTTGACGGCCGGCGGGCTGCGGAACGAGTCGTTGCGGGAAGCCCTGCGGGACATGCTGGGCAAGCCGTTCGGGGAGGCGAACGTCGTGTACGTGCCCACGGCGTCGGTCGCCGAGAGCGGGGATCACGGATGGCTCCTCGCCGACATGAACCGGGTGCACGCCCTCGGCTGGCGGGAGTTCGACGTCCTGGAGCTGAACGGTCTGCCTCCGGGGACGGTGCTCGACCGGCTGCGCCGCGCCGACGTCGTGTACGTCAGCGGCGGGAATCACTACCACCTCGCGCGCAGCATCACCCGTAACGGGCTGGCCGACGGCTTTCTGGAGGCGCTGGAGAGCAGGGTCTACGTCGGGCTCAGCGCCGGGTCGATGATCTTCAGCCGGCATCTCGACGAGCACTCGGCCGACGTCATCGGGGACGCCCGGGATCTGCGGGTGCTCGGGGCGACCACCCTGGAGCCGCCGTTCGGGCTCTTCGACTGGTACCTCAAGCCCCACCTGTACTCACCGGACTTCCCCGAGCGGGACGACGCCTGGGCCGACCGCATCGTCGCGCGGGCGGACTTCCCGATCTACTTCCTCGACGACGACACGGCCGTCCGCGTCCGGGACGGCGAGGTGGACGTCGTCTCCGAGGGACGGTGGCGGTTCCACCCGTGACCGGGCGGGTGGGTGGTCAGCGGCCGGTGCCCGCCATCTCGGAGCGGGGGGCGTGGGCGGACCCCGTCCGCAGGACCCCGGCGCCCACGGCCGTCGTCACGCACAGCAGCGTCAGCAGGACGAACGTGTGGTTGAGGGCCACGAGGTGGGTCAGCCAGCCGATGACGGCGGGCCCGGCCAGCATGCCGACGTAGCCGAGCCCGGCGACACGGGAGACGTTCGCGCCGGCCGCCGCCGGGTCGGCGTGCCCGGCCGCGCTGAACAGTTGCGGGACACACCCGGACAGGCCCAGGCCGAACAGGGCCCAGCCCGTGAACGCGGCCCACAGCCAGGGGCCGAAGGCCACGAGCGTGATGCCGACGCCCGCCACGGCCGCGCCGTACCGCAGGACCGCCAGGGAGCCGAACCGGGCGGCGAGCCGGTCGGCCAGCAGCCGGCCGGTGGTCATGGCCGCCGCGAACGTGCCGTAGCCGAAGGCGGCCGTACTGGCGGACGCCCCGAGGACGTCCTTCAGGTGCAGGGCGCTCCAGTCGTTGGCGGCGCCCTCGCACAGCATGACCATCAGCGCCAGGACGGCGAGGAGCCAGACGCGCCCCGCCGTGCCGCGGCGTGCGGAGGCCGGTGACGACTGCTCCGTGGCGGTCTCCCCGGCGGCGGCGTGAGCGGCCGGCATGAGGGAGCGCGCCGAGGCCACGGCGATCACGATGCCCACCGCTCCGACACCGGCCAGCGTCACGACCGGTCCGGCACCGGCGGCGGTCGCCCCCGCCGCCACGAGCGCGGCGAGCACCCCGCCGACGGAGAACGTGGCGTGGAAGCCCGACATCACGGGCCGGCCGTACGCCTTCTCCACGTGCACGGCGTGGGCGTTCATGCTCACGTCCAGGCCGCCGTTGCAGAAGCCGAAGACCAGCAGGGCGCCGGCCAGCGTCCATGGGTCGCGGGCGAGAGCGGGCAGCACCAGGGCCGCGCCGCACAGCACGCCGGTGGCGGGGACGACGACGCGTGCGCCGAGGCGGTCGGTCAGGGGGCCGGCCACCTGCATCCCGGCGAAGGCGCCGAGGCCGAGCAGCACCAGCAGGCCGCCCAGCGTCGCGTGGCTGACGCCCACCCGCTCCTCGACGGCGGGGATGTGCACCACCCAGGCGCCCATCAGCGTGCCGCAGAGGACGAAGTAGACATAGGTCGCCACACGGGCGCCGAAGAGCGAGCGTTCCATGGCTCGCCACCGTAACGAACAAGCGGTGTGTTTGAAAGGGTTCCTATCGAACGTCTTGCGTGTGCGTTTTCGCGTGGTGTTCAATCCCCCGTATGAGCAACGCAGACCGGCACGGGCTGATCGCGAAGGCCGTCAGGGACTCCGGCGGTGCCACGGTCCAGGAGCTCGCCGAGCTGACCGGCGCCTCGGAGATGACCATCCGGCGCGACCTCGACACCCTGGCCGCACAAGGTGTCCTCGAACGGGTCCGCGGCGGCGCCCGCACCCTGCTCCTCCGCGGCGAGGAGCCGCCGTTCGCGCTGCGCGCCCACGAGGCGGTCGACGCCAAGCGCCGGATCGCCTCCGAGGTCTGCGCACTCGTCGCCGACGGCGAGAGCGTCGTACTGGACAGCGGCACCACCTGCCTGGAGGTCGCCCGGCTGCTGCGCGAGCGGCCCGTCACCGTGATGCCCCTGTCCCTCCAGGCCATCCAGCTGTTCGGCGAGGCGCCCGGCCCCGCCACGCTGGTGGTGCCCGGTGGGCAGCCCCGCGCCGCCGAGGGGGCGCTCACCGGCCCGCTCACCCTCGCCTCCCTGGCGGCCCTGCGCTTCGACACCGCCGTCATCGGCTGCTGCGGTCTGAGCGCGGCCGACGGCCTGACCGCCTACGACCTCGACGACGCGGCGGTGAAGAAGGCGGCCATCGCCTCCGCCCGCAGGGTCGTCGTCGCCTCGGACGGCGGCAAGCTCGGCCACACCGCCTACGCGTACGTGGGCCCCTCCGCCGGCCTGCACACCCTCGTGACCGACGGCACCGCCCCCGCCGGCGAGGTGGCCGCGCTCGAGAGTGCCGGCACGGTCGTCAGGACCGTCTGACCGGGCCGGGGTGCGCGGCGCCCTCCGCTCCGTCAGGCGTACTTCCAGCGCCAGGCGTTCGCGCTGTAGACGCATCGGATCCGGGCGCCGCTCGCCGTCGTCGTGGTGGCGCCGTGGTCGCTGTTGCGGCAGAACTGGCCCGCCGAGTAGCAGTTGCCCGAGTTGGAGACGATCGAGCAGGTGCCGGTGCTGTCCCCGCCTGCGCCGCCACCGCTGCCGTCCTCCGTGCCGGCCGCCGCCACAGTGGCCGTCTTCGTGACCGTGACCGTGGGAGCGGGCTTGGCCTTGGCCTTGACCGTCTCGGTGACCGTCGGGCCGGGCTCGGGCGTGGTCGTCACGGTCGCCGTGACGGTCGGCCCCGCCTTCACCTTCGTCTGGACGGGTTGCTGTTCGTCGCCGCTGCCCGGAGTGGCGACCAGGAGGCCCGCCAGGAACAGGCCCGAGCCGCCGAGCCAGACGCGCTTGCGTCGGCGCAGGGGGCGGGTGTCCGGCGGGCGCGGCGCGGGTGGCGGCGGCGGTGCGGTATACGGGTTGGCCATGTCGTCCCCCCAGAGCGATACGGATGGGGCGACGGTAAGGCTCCGCGAGCCGGGGTGTGAAGAGAAGGTGAACGGTGTGACTGTCCTGTGACGGGCGCTCAGGTCTCGTCCCGCTCCCGGAGCTCGTCGATGTACGTCTGCGCGAGCCCGGTGGCGCGGGTGAACCAGTCCGTGAGGACGGCGATCTCGTCCGCCGAGTAGGAGGCGAACAGCTCGATGAGGCGGACGTAGTAGGGGCCGTACAGTTCCTCGACCCGGGTCAGCGCGTCGGGGACGGCGGCCACCCGGACGCGGCGCCGGTCGCCTGGGTCCGGGCGGCGGGTGACGAAGCCCGCGCGCTCCAGGCGGTTGAGGATGCCGGTCATCGCGCCGGTCGTGACGTGCACCTGCTCCGCGAGGGCCCCCGCGCCGAGCAGGTCGTCGCCCGCCTTCACCACGAAGCCGAAGCACAGCAGGTCGGTGATGTTCAGCCCGAGCCGCTGGGCCATCTCCTGCTGCCCGAGCAGATGGGCGGCGATGAGCGAGTCCATCGCCTCCAGAGCCTGGGCGGGGCTGGCGGTGGGGCGTGGCGTGGCTGACATCTTCCCTTTTACCTTAGCTCGTGAGAGATTTAGTCCATGAAATTCTCGCGTCGTAAGGGATTCGGGGTCCCTTCGACGCGCCGGGTTCCGCTGCCCTCGGACGGAGTGGGAGTGGAGGAGAGCAGGAGGAGCGGGCGGCATGAGCCAGTATGACGAGGGGCACACGCTTGCCGGATGGATCGGGGTCGCCGTCGCGACCGTCGGATGTTCGGTGCTGGGCGCGGGGATCTGCGTCACGTCGGCCCCGCTGATCGTGGCCGGGTCCGCCGTCACGGTGGCGAGCGTCCTGGTGACCTGGATCCTCCATCTGACCGGCTGGGGCAAGCCCTCGGGGATCCGCCCGCGCGACCAGTGGGGGATGCGGGTGCGGGACCTCGGCGCGCTCGAAGGGCACCCCGACTGCTGGGGATGCCGGCTGGCCGGGCGCGGACGGCGTACGGCCGCGTCGCCGGCGCAGGCGCCGGTGGGCTCCCCGGCGGCCGGGGAACGGGAGCCCGTCGCCGTCGGCGCCGACCGGTAGGACCCGGGGGCCCCTCGGCCCGGCCGCGTTGTCAGTGCCGCCCCCTACTCTCGTCGGTGATGGCACAGGCATGGAGATGCTCGGGTCTGCGCTGGTCGGCCCACGGGCCCGAGCTGGTCTGGGACGGCGGTCGGCGGTCGGCGCTGACCTGGGGGAAACGGGTGGCCTTCGCGGTCGCGGAAGGGGGAGTGCGGACATGTGTGGGAGCCCGCCGGCATCCCTGTCCGACGCGCGCGGCGGTGCCGGGGCGGGGCACGGGGGCGCGGTGCGAGGAGTGCGCGCGGCTGGACCGGGCGCACTCGGTGGCCGCGGACACCCTGGCGGACGACCCTCGGCCGTACCACGTGTATCTGGCCTGGTTCGGTCCCGGCATGACCAAGGTCGGCATCACCGCCGTCGAGCGGGGCTCGGCGCGGCTGCTGGAGCAGGGGGCGGTCTGCTTCAGCTGGCTGGGCGCCGGCCCGTTGATGGCGGCCCGGCGCACGGAGGAGCTGCTGCGGGCGGCCCTGGGCGTGCCGGACCGCATCCCGTACGCCGCCAAGCGGGCCGTGCGCTCGGCGCTGTCTCCGTCGGCGGCCGGGCGGGCGGCCGAGGTGGCGGAGCTGCACGCCCGGGCGCTGGCGCTCGACGGCTGGCCCGAGTCGCTGGCCCCCGCGCCGTGCCGGACCGTCGATCACGCGGAGGTGTTCGGGCTCGCCGGGCTGCCACCGGCGGCAGGCGTGGTGGGTGAACTCGTCGCGGGCGGGGCGGTGAGCGGGGAGCTGGTGGCGGCCGCGGGTCCGGACCTGCATCTGCGGACGGGCCGCGGGGTGGTGGTCGTCGACACACGGCTGATGACGGGGTGGGAGCTGGTGGCCGCGGGCGCGGACGCCGAACTGTCCGTGCCGGTGGTGGAGTTCGGGGCGGGCGAGGGGAGCGTGCAGGACGGGCTGTTCTGACGGGCGGGGGCCGACCCCCTGGGCCACCGGCACACGGCCCGGTCGCGGGTCGCGCCCAGGGGCCGCCCGGGAGGAACCTGTGTGTTTCTCAGATGATTCACAGGTGGGGGAAAGGGTCTTCTCAGGGGCTGTCGACAGGGTGTGCCCATGACCACGACCTCGCCCCAGGGGCGCTCCGAACTGCTGAGGCCGGACGGGAGCCCGGTCCGCGTGCTGGTGGTGGACGACGAGCAGTCGATCACCGAGCTGCTGTCCATGGCCCTGCGCTACGAGGGCTGGCAGATCCGCAGCGCCGGGGACGGCGCGGGCGCCCTGCAGGCCGCGCGTGAGTCCCGGCCCGACGCCGTCGTCCTCGACATGATGCTGCCGGACATGGACGGGCTGACCGTCCTCGGGCGGCTGCGCCGGGAACTGCCGGACGTGCCGGTGCTCTTCCTGACCGCGAAGGACGCCGTCGAGGACCGGATCGCCGGGCTCACGGCGGGCGGGGACGACTACGTCACCAAGCCGTTCAGCCTGGAGGAGGTCGTCGCCCGGCTGCGGGGGCTCATCCGGCGCTCCGGCGCGGCCGACCGGCGGGCCGAGTCGGTGCTGGTCGTCGGCGACCTCACCCTCGACGAGGACAGCCACGAGGTCACGCGGGCGGGGGACGGCATCCACCTGACCGCGACCGAGTTCGAGCTGCTGCGCTTCCTGATGCGCAACCCGCGGCGCGTGCTCAGCAAGGCGCAGATCCTCGACCGCGTGTGGTCCTACGACTTCGGCGGCCAGGCCAACGTCGTCGAGCTCTACATCTCCTATCTGCGCCGGAAGATCGACGCCGGACGGGAGCCGATGATCCACACGCGGCGCGGCGCCGGGTACCTGATCAAGCCGGCCGTGTCGTGACCGGTCGGCGACGGCCGTGGACGCGGCGGGCGGGCCGGCCGCGCACGCTGCGCTCCCGGCTCGTCGTCGCCTGTGTGACGCTGATCGCCGTGGTGTGCGCGGTGATCGGCACGGTCACCACGCTCGCCCTGCGCGAGCATCTGGACGACCAGCTGAACGGGCAGGTCGAGGACGCGGGCAAACGGCTGTCCGCGCCGTTCAAGCCGGGGGGCGGGGCTCCCCCGGCGAGCGACGACCGGATCGAGGGCTTCGTCACCAAGGGGCCCGTGCAGACGGGCACCGTCGCCGCCGAGTCCGGCACCGGCACCCGGGTCACCCGGGCCGTCATGGCCGAGCGGCAGCCGGACGAGTCGACGGGCTTCGAGGGCCGGGCCATCGAGCTGGGCGACGCCGTGAAGGACGCGCTCTCCGGCGTCCCCGACGACGGGAGCCCCCACACCGTGACGCTGCCCGGCCTCGGCGAGTACCGGGCCCTGCACGTCCACCGTCTCGACGGCGGCTACTACGTGGCCCTGCCGACCACGACGGTCACCGGCACCCTGCGGACCCTCGTCCTCATCGAGGCCATCGTCACCGCCGCCGCCCTCGTGGCCGCCGGACTCGCCGGCACCGCCATCGTCGGCGTGGCCACCCGCCCCCTGCGCCGGGTCGCCGCCACGGCCACCCGGGTCTCCGAACTCCCCCTGCACACCGGTGAGGTCAACCTCAGCGAGCGCGTCCCCGAGTCCGAGACGGACCCGCACACCGAGGTCGGCCGGGTCGGCGCGGCCCTCAACCGGATGCTGGACCACGTCCACGGCGCCCTGCACTCCCGCCAGCAGAGCGAGACGCGGGTACGGCAGTTCGTCGCGGACGCCGGCCACGAGCTGCGCACCCCGCTCGCCTCCATCCGCGGTTACGCCGAGCTCACCCGGCGCGGACGCGAGGACGTCGGCCCCGACACCCGGCACGCGCTCAGCCGTATCGAGTCCGAGGCCGCCCGGATGACCCTCCTCGTGGAGGATCTGCTGCTGCTCGCCCGGCTGGACGCCGGACGCCCCCTCCAGATCGAGCGGACCGACCTGGTCCCGCTCGTCGTGGACACCGTCAGCGATGCCCGCGCCGCGGGCATGGACCACACCTGGCGTCTCGACCTGCCCGACGAGCCCGCCGTCGTCCCGGCGGACGCGGCCCGCGTGCAGCAGGTCCTCGTCAACCTGCTCGCCAACGCCCGCACCCACACCCCGCCGGGCACCACGATCACCGCCCGCGTCCAGCGACGGGGCGTGTGGGTGTGCGTGGACGTCGTGGACGACGGGCCGGGCATCCCGGCGGACCTGCTTCCCCGGGTCTTCGAGCGGTTCGCGCGCGGCGACTCCGCGCGCTCCCGCGCCACCGGCTCGACCGGGCTGGGCCTGGCGATCGTGCGGGCCGTGGTCGGCGCGCACGGCGGCTCGGTGACCGTCGACAGCGTGCCCGGGCGGACCGTCTTCACCGTGCGCCTGCCCGCGCCGCCCAGCGGGAACACCACGCACGCGAGGAACGCCGGGAACACCGGCAACGGCCTCGCTCAGCCCAGGGACGCGGTGGCCGCGCGCAGGTCCTCCAAGGCCGCGAGCGCGTAGGGCGCGAGCGCCTCGTCGTCGTCCCGGTCGCCCTCGGACCACCGGGCGTACCCCTGCTTGAACGCGAGGACACCCATCTCCGCCGCGAGGTGTGCGGTCGGTTCCGGCACCCCGCGGGCGACGAGCGCCGTCGTCATGGCGGCGGCCAGACCGACGCTCTTGAGGGCGTCGCGCTCCTGGAGTTCGGTGCTGGCCGCGACGGCCGCCTTCAGTCGCGGGCCGAGCTCGCGATTGGCCGGTCCCATGGCGCTCGACGCGCGTTCGAGTCCGGCCGCCACCGCCCGCAGCGGGGTGGCGTCGGCGGGCGCCTCGGCGACGCCCTCCGCGAGCAGCCGGCTGAGCGTCTCCTGACCGGCCACGAGCAGTTCGCGCTTGTCGGAGAAGTGCCGGAAGAACGTGCTCTTGGTGACGCCGGCGCGCTCGGCGATCTGCGCCACCGTCGTGGCGTCGTACCCCTGCTCGGTGAACAGGTCGACCGCCGCGACGACGAGTCGCTGGGCCGCTCCCGGTTGCCATCTAGCCATGCGACCCAGGATAGGTGAGGGGACTCTTGTCCCATCGCGGTGTAGGGTCGGTGATGGGACAAGAGTCCCATCACTTGTGAGGAGTACTCATGCACGTCTTCATCACGGGCGGCACCGGCACCATCGGCTCCGCCGTCGTCACCGAACTGCTCGCCCACGGCCACACCGTCCTCGCCCTGGCCCGCTCGGACGCCTCCGAACGGACCCTCCGGGACGCCGGCGCAGACGTGCTGCGCGGGGAGATCGCGGACCTCGACGTCCTGCGCTCCGGCGCCGCGCGGAGCGACGGCGTGATCAACCTGGCCTTCGGACGCGACTACGGCACCCCGGAGGCACTCGCGCGCTCGATCCGCGAGGAGGGCGCCGCGCTGACCGCGCTGGCGGAGGAGCTCACGGGGACCGACCGGCCGCTCGTCACCGTCTCGGGCACGCCGTGGATCCTGGGACGCGCCTCCACCGAGGCCGACCCGGTGCCCACCGACGGCCCCGTGGGCGAGCGGGGCCGCAAGGTCACGGAACTCCTCGGCCTGGCCGGGCGGGGACTGCGGAGCATGGCCGTCCGGATGCCGCGCACGGTCCACGCCGACGGGCAGGGCGGGTTCGCCGGCCTGCTGACCGAGGCCGCGCGCCGCACCGGCGTCGCCGGCTACCCGGGCGACGGCACCCAGCGCTGGCCGGCCGTGCACGCGGCGGACGCGGCCGCGCTGTTCCGCCTGGTCCTCGAATCGGCACCGGCCGGGACCGCCTGGCACGCCGTGGCCGACGAGGGGGACGCCGTGCGGGACATCGCCGAGGTCGTCGGCCGGCGGCTCGGCCTGCCCGTGAAGCCGGTGCCGGAGGAGACCTTCGGCCCGTTCGGCCCGATCTTCGCCGCCGACCAGCCCGCGTCCAGCGCCCACACCCGCGACACCCTCGGCTGGCGGCCGAAGCACCCGAGCCTCCTGGAGGATCTGGAGAACATCCGGCCCTGACCCGACCGGACCCCCGTCCAGGACACCCGTACTCACAGGTGCGGGACAGCCCCAGCACACCGTCGGAACAGGGCAGCCGACGACAGTCGGTCCCATGCGAACCGACTCTTCTCCCGGCACCCTGCCGGCGCGGGAGCATCTCCCGGCCGCGGACGCCGGCACGCCTGTCCTGGACGTAGTGATCCCCGTCCACAACGAGGAGAAGGACCTCCAGCCCTGCGTACGGAGACTGCGCGACCACCTCGCGCGCACCTTCCCGTACGCCTTCCGGATCACCATCGCGGACAACGCGTCGACCGACGCCACCCCGCAGGTCTCCCGCCGTCTGGCGGCGGAGCTGCCCGAGGTCGGAGCCGTACGGCTCGAGCAGAAGGGACGCGGACGCGCGCTGCGGGCGGTCTGGTCCGCCTCGGACGCCCCGGTCCTCGCCTACATGGACGTGGACCTGTCCACGGACCTCAACGCGCTGCTCCCGCTGGTGGCCCCGCTGATCTCCGGCCACTCCGACCTCGCGATCGGCTCCCGGCTCAGCCACGGCTCACGCGTGGTGCGCGGCACCCGGCGCGAGTTCATCAGCCGCGGCTACAACCTGATCCTGCGCGGCTCGCTCCAGGCGCGGTTCTCCGACGCCCAGTGCGGGTTCAAGGCGATACGCCGTGACGTGGCCCAGGTGCTGCTGCCGCTGATCGAGGACACCTCCTGGTTCTTCGACACGGAGATGCTGGTGCTCGCCGAACGGGCGGGTCTGCGGATCCACGAGGTACCGGTCGACTGGGTCGACGACCCCGACTCCAGCGTCCGCATCGTGCGGACGGCGACCGACGACCTCAAGGGCGTGTGGCGGGTGGGCCGGGCCCTGGCGACAGGTTCCCTGCCGCTGGACCGGCTCACCCGCCCCTTCGGCGACGACCCGCGCGACCGCGAGGTCGAGGACGTGCCGCGGCACCTGCCCCGCCAACTCGTCGGCTTCTGCGCGGTCGGCGCGCTGTCCACCGTCTTCTACCTGCTGCTCTACAGCGCCTTCCGCACCTTCGCGGGCTCCCAGACCGCGAACGCGCTCGCCCTGCTGGTCTGCGCGATCGCCAACACCGCAGCCAACCGGCGCCTCACCTTCGGGGTGCGCGGCCGCGCCGGGGCCGTCCGCCACCAGGCGCAGGGCCTGGTCGTGTTCGGCATCGGGCTCGCCCTCACCAGCGGCTCGCTCGCCGCACTCGACGCGGCGGGCGGCCGCCCCGCGCACTCCACCGAACTCGCCGTCCTGATCGCCGCCAACCTCGCGGCGACGGTCCTGCGCTTCCTGCTCCTGCGGGCCTGGGTCTTCCCGGACCGGGGCGGGCCCACGGCACCCTGCATCCCCGGCCCGTCCGCGGCCGGCCTGCACGACACCGAAGCGGGGGACCACCGATGACCGTCCACGAGCCCTTCGTACGGCGGCTGTGGCGCGGCCGGCCCGAGGACCCCCGGTGGGCCCGCCCGGCGTTCCTCGCCCTCCTGCTCGCCACGCTGCTCCTCTACCTCGTGAATCTGAGCGCCTCCGGCTACGCCAACTCCTTCTACTCGGCGGCCGTCCAGGCGGGCAGCCGGTCCTGGAAGGCGTTCTTCTTCGGCTCGCTCGACGCGGCGAACGCCATCACCGTCGACAAGCCCCCGGCCGCCCTGTGGCCGATGGCGCTGTCGGTCCGGCTGTTCGGACTGCACTCCTGGGCGATCCTGCTGCCCGAAGTCCTCATGGGCGTGGGCACGGTGGCCGTGGTGTACGGGTCCGTGCGCCGCCGCTTCGGCCCCGGGGCCGGTCTGATCGCGGGCGCGGTGCTCGCGCTCACCCCCGTCGCGGCACTGATGTTCCGCTTCAACAACCCGGACGCGATGCTCGCCCTGCTGATGGCGGCGGCCTGCTCCCTCGTCATCCGGTCCCTGGAGGACGGCCGTACGCGGTGGATCGTGTGGGCCGGCGTCGCGATCGGCTTCGCGTTCCTCGCCAAGACCCTCCAGGCGTTCCTGATCCTGCCGCCGCTCGCGCTCGTCCACGCGGTCTGCGCGCCGGTGCCGCTGCGCAGGCGGGTCGGTCAACTGGCCGCGGGGCTCGCCGCGATCGTCGTGTCGGGCGGCTGGTGGGTGGCGGTCGTCGAGCTGTGGCCGGCGTCCTCCCGCCCCTACATCGGAGGCTCGCAGGACAACTCCTTCCTGGAGCTGACCTTCGGCTACAACGGCCTCGGCCGGCTGAACGGCGACGAGACCGGCAGCGTCGGCGGTGGCGGCGGCCCGGGCGGCGGAGGCGGGGCCTGGGGCGAGACCGGCTGGGACCGGATGTTCGGCTCGGCCATCGGCGGCCAGATCTCCTGGCTGATCCCGGCCGCGCTGATCCTGCTGGCCGCCGGGCTGGTGGCCACGCGGAAGGCGGAACGCGCCTCGGCGACACGCGGCGCGTTCCTGGTCTGGGGCGGCGCCCTGCTCACGACGATGCTGGTCTTCAGCTACATGCGGGGCATCTTCCACGAGTACTACACGGTGGCCCTCGCCCCCTACGTCGCGCCGCTGGTCGGCATGGGCGCCGCGCTGCTCTGGGAGCGGCGCGGCCGGACGTGGGCGGCGCTGACCCTGACGGCCGCCATGACGGCGACCGCCGCCTGGGGCTACGTCCTGCTGAACCGCTCCTCGGGCTACCAGCCCTGGCTGAAGTGGCTGGTCCTGGTCGGGGGCCTCGCGGCGGCGCTCGGCCTGCTCTTCGCGGCCCGGCTGGGACGCCGGCTCGCTCTCGCCGTCGCCGGCCTCGCCCTGGTGACCGCGCTGGCCGGTCCGGCGGCGTACACCCTCACCACGGTCGGTGAGGCCCACACCGGTTCGATCGTCACGGCGGGCCCGACGGTCACGGGCGGCAGGGGCGGCGGCCCGGGCGGCGGCGGCATGCCGGGCCGGCTGGGCCAGGGCCGGCCGAACCAGAACCCCCCGGGAGGCACGCCCGACGGCATGCCCCTGCCCGACGGCCCGCCCGGCGACGGCCGCGGCGCGGGCGGCGGCATGGGCGGTCTGCTCGACGGCGTCGGCGTCGGCGACGAGGCCGAGGAACTGCTGGAGGACGACGCGCGGGCGTACACCTGGGTCGCCGCGGCGGTGGGCGCCCAGAACGCGGCGAGCTACCAACTCGCCACGGGTGACCCGGTCATGGCGATCGGCGGCTTCAACGGCACGGACCCGTCCCCGACCCTGGCCCAGTTCAAGAAGTACGTGGCGGACGGCGACCTCCACTACTTCATCGCGGGCGGCGGCGGCATGGGCGGCGCGAGCGACAGCACGTCCTCGCGGATCAGCTCCTGGGTCCAGGACACCTTCACGGCCGTGACGGCCGACGGCACGACGTTCTACGACCTGACGAAACCGGCGAGCGGGAGCTGAGGTGCGGGTCGCCGGGGCGTTGCCGCGGGCGGAGCGGGCAGACAAGAGCTGAGTGCCGCTCGGGTGACCCCCGGGCCGCGGGGGGCACCTGGCATTCTGAGCAGCCGATGACGGAGCCGGAGGAAGGTGCGCCATGGCCAGGGCAGCCCGGCGGTCCCCGCGGACCAGTGTCTGGCTGGAGGACAGGCCCCGCCCGGGCGGCCGTCGCGGCGGGAGCCGGCCCTCCGGCCTCGACCGGGACCGGATCACCGAGGCGACCGTACGGCTGCTGGACGCCGAGGGCCTGGCCACGTTCTCGATGCGCCGGCTCGCCGCCGAGCTGAACGTCACCGCGATGTCCGTGTACTGGTACGTGGACACCAAGGACGACCTTCTCGAACTCGCCCTGGACGCCGCCTTCGGCGAACTCGGCCTGCCCGACGCCGGCACGGACGCCGACGCCGGCACGGGGACCGGCACCGGCGCGGACTGGCGCGACGAGCTGCGCGCGCTGGCCCGCGCCTACCGGGGGCTGCTGGTGCGCCACTCCTGGCTGTCCCCGCTGATCGGCACCTACGTCAACATCGGCCCGAACAGCCTCAGGTTCTCCCGGCAGGTGCGGCGCGTCGTGCGCCGCACCGGCCTCCCCGCGCACGGCCTGGTGGCGGCGATCTCCGCCGTCCTCCAGTTCGTGTACGGCTTCGGCACGATCGAGGGCCACTTCCTCGCCCGCAGCGCGGCGTTCGGCATGAGCCCGGACGCCTGCTTCCGGCACGCGATGAGCTCGGTGACCGGCTCCGCCGAGGCCGCCGACGTCGTCCAGGACTCCGCCGAGCTCATGGCGGCCCGCGGCGGCGACACCGTCGAGGAGATGTGGGAGCGGGACTTCGACTTCGCCCTCGACCTGCTGGTGGCCGGCATCGAGGCGATGGCCGACCGGGCCCGCCCGGGAACTCCCTAGGTCGTGTCCTAGCGGCTCAGTCGCCCTCGACCAGCCGCGCGGGGAAGCCGCCCGTCGCCACCGGCCCCCACCGCTCGGGGGTGACCCGGATGATCGACTTGCCCTGCTTCACCATCGCCGCCCGGTACTCGTCCCAGTCCGGGTGCTCCCCGGCGATGTTCCGGTAGTACTCGACGAGCGGTTCCACGGAGTCCGGCGCGTCGACGACCTCCGCGGTCCCGTCGATCTGCACCCAGGGCCCGTTCCAGTCGTCGCTGAGCACGACCAGGCTCACCCGCGGGTCCCGCTTGGCGTTGCGCGTCTTCGCCCGCTCCGGGTACGTGGAGACCACGATCCGTCCCGAGTCGTCCACCCCGCAGGTCAGCGGACTGGCCTGCGGGCCGCCGTCGGACCGGCGGGTCAGCAGCAGCGCCCGGTGCCGTGGCCGTACGAAATCGAGCAACTCTTCGAGGGAGACGCGGGTGTTGGTCGCGATGTTCGGTGCCATGGGACGAGCCTAGGGTGCCCCCGGCCGTATCAGCCTGACCCTGCTGTGCTCAGGCTCCCGGGAGTGTCCCGCCCTGCACGGCCTGGATGTCGAGCTCCACCTTCAGCGTCGTGCCGATCGCGGCGATGCCCGCCTGGACCACCTGGTTGTAGTTCATGGCGAAGTCCTCCCGGCGCAGTTCGGCCGTCGCCCGGAACGCGGCGCGGGTGCCGCCCCACGGGTCGGCGCCCGTGCCGAGGTAGGCGAGGTCGAGGTCCACGGGACGGACGACCCCGCGCATCTCCAGCTCCCCGTGCACGGTCCAGCGGTCGGTGCCGCCGGCCGCCGTGACGCCCGTCGAGCGGTAGACGATCCGCGGGTGCCGCTCGACGTCCAGGAAGTCCGGCGACCGCAGATGCCCGTCGCGCATGTCGTTGCCGGTGTCGATCGAGGCGGCCTCGATCACCGCCTCCACCCGGGATTTGGTCACGTCGTCCGGCGCGATCTCGACGGCGCCGGAGAACCGCGTGAACCGGCCGTGCACGCTGGAGATCCCCAGATGCTGGGCGACCGCGGCGACCGTGGAGTGCGCCGGGTCGACGGTCCACGGGCCGGGCGGCGGCAGTTCCGTGCCGCCCTGGCGGGCCAGCGTGACCGTACCGACCTCGGCCCGCCCGCTCGCGGTCACCAGCGCGCTAGCGGCGGCCGGCGCGTAGCCGACGGCGGTGACGATGACGGTGTACGCCCCCGGCGGCAGCGGGTTCGTGTCGCGGACCGCGCCCTCGGGGTCCGCCTCGAGCCGCAGCACCTGCGCCCCGGTCATGTCCGTCACCGTGACGACCGCGTGCGGCACGGCCCATCCGTCCCGCGTGCGGACCCTCGCGGTCAGTCCCATCTCACGTACTCCTCGGAAGTCTTCGAAAAATACCGGCCCGTGGCGGCGGCACGCCTCCGCTCGGAGCGCGCTCGCCACCACGGGCCGGGTCGGGTCACTCGCCGGGGTGGGCGAGTTCGATGTCGTGGCCGTCGGTGCCGCGGCCGGTGACCGTCAGCGCCGTCGCGACCGGCGGGTAGCCCGTCGCGATGACCGTGTACTCGCCGCCGTCCAGGTCGGTGAAGGCGTACGCCCCGTCCGCCCCGGTCGTCGCCGTGCCGACGACGTTGCCGGCCGCGTCGACCAGGGTCACGCGGGCGTCGGCCAGCGGGCCGTGCGGCGCCCGGACGACGCCCTGGACCTGGGCCCCGGCCTCCAGCTCGACCTCGATCCGGGTGACCCCGGTGCCGGCGACCTCGACGGGCAGGGCGCGCGGCCGGTAGCCGTCGGCGTTGACCGCGACGGTCACGGCGCCGGGCACCAGCTCGGCGAGGCTGAACTCGCCCTGCTCACCGGTGGCGGCGGTGGCCAGCAGGTCCCCGCGCACATCGGTCACGATGACCATGGCGCCGGCGACCGGCTCGGCGCC
Organism: Streptomyces sp. NPDC059852; assembly: GCF_042731455.1. Classification (NCBI taxonomy): domain Bacteria; kingdom Bacillati; phylum Actinomycetota; class Actinomycetes; order Kitasatosporales; family Streptomycetaceae; genus Streptomyces; species Streptomyces sp. NPDC059852. The sequence continues at coordinate 105,793 of NZ_JBHWJK010000021.1, forward strand.
CTGCGCGGCGCGCACGACACCGCTCAGGCCGCTGGTGCCGCTGAGCAGGATGTCGTAGGCCACCGGCTCGTCGCCGTCGACGACGATCGTGGAGGCCTGCGGCTGGAAGCCGTCGGCGGAGGCGATCAGGACGTAGGAGCCCGCGCCCGGCGCGTCCACCGCGTAGGCGCCGTCGGCCTGCGCGACCGAGCGGCCCAGCTGCCGTCCGGCCAGGGAGATCAGCGTGACGGCGGCCTGCGGAACCGGCGCGCTCTCGGCGCCCCGCACGAAGCCGCGCACCGGGATCCCGCCGGAGGCGGCGCCCCCGTTCGCCTCGGCGTCGGCGACGGTGGCCACGGCCGCGAGGGCCTGGGTGGTGCCGGGGGCGGTCTCGGCCCGCGCGGTGACCGGGGACCCGGACTGCTGCGGGGCGGCCTCGGCGGCGACGGCGGCGGCCGGGTTCTCGTCCTCGGCGGCCTGGGCCAGGGCTCCCTTGGTCTTCAGGGGGACCTCCTTGATGAACACGGCGAACAGGAGGGCGAGCAGGGCGATCGGCGCCGCGTACAGGAAGACGTCGGCGACACCGTGGCCGTACGCGCCCTCGACGACCGCGCGGACCGGCGCGGGCAGGGAGTCCAGGTCGGGGATCTCACCGTGACCGGAGGAGGAGCCCCGCACCCCCAGTTCGGCCAGGCCGTCCTGGACGTAGTGGGTGATCCGGTGGCTGAGGACCGCGCCGAGCGCCGAGACGCCCATGGCACCGCCGAGGGACCGGAAGAAGTTCACGACGGAGCTCGCGGCGCCCAGGTCGCTCGGGTCGACCTGGTTCTGCGTGGCGAGGACCAGGTTCTGCATCATCATGCCGACGCCGAGACCCAGCAGCGCCATGAAGATCGCGACGTGCCAGTACGCCGTGTCGTAGCGGATGGTGCCGAGCAGGCCGAGGCCCGCCGTGACCAGCACACCGCCGCCCAGCAGCCAGGCCTTCCAGCGGCCCGTGCGGGTGATGACCTGGCCGGAGACCGTCGAGGAGACGAACAGGCCGAGGATCATGGGAATGGTCAGGACGCCGGACATGGTCGGCGACTCGCCGCGGGCCAGCTGGAAGTACTGGCTGAAGAAGATCGTGCCCGCGAACATCGCGATGCCGACGAACAGCGAGGCCAGCGACGCGAGGGTGATGGTGCGGTTGCGGAACAGCCGCAGCGGGACGATCGGCTCGCTGGCCCTGGACTCGACGAACACGAAAATCAGCAGCAGCACGAGCGCGCCACCGGTCATCGCGCCGGTCTGCCAGGACATCCAGTCGTACTTGTCACCGGCGAAGGTCACCCAGACGAGCAGCAGGCAGACCGCGGCGGTGATGAAGAAGGCGCCGGCCCAGTCGACCCTGACCTTCCGCTTCACGACGGGCAGGTGCAGGGTGCGCTGCAGCACGATGAGGGCGAGGACGGCGAAGGGCACGCCGACGTAGAAGCACCAGCGCCAGCCGAGCCAGTCGGTGTCGGTGATGACGCCGCCGATCAGCGGGCCGCCGACCATCGCGGTGGCGAAGGTGGCGCCGAGGTAGCCGTTGTACCGGCCGCGCTCACGGGGCGAGATCATCGCCGCGAGGATGATCTGGGCCAGCGAGGACAGACCGCCCATGCCGATGCCCTGGACCACGCGGAAGGAGATCAGCATGGCCGGGTTCTGCGACAGACCGGCCAGCGCGGAGCCGGCCACGAAGACCACCAGGGCCAGCTGTATCAGCAGCTTCTTGGAGAACAGGTCGGCGAGCTTGCCCCACAGCGGTGTGGACGCGGTCATCGCCAGCAGCGACGCGGTCACCACCCAGGTGTAGGCGCTCTGACCGCCGCCGAGGTCCTTGATGATGTCGGGCAGGGCGTTGGAGACGATCGTCGACGACAGGATCGCGACGAACATGCCGAGCAGCAGCCCGGTCAGGGCCTCCATGATCTGCCGGTGGGACATGGGAGCGCCGTCCGGGGCTCCCGAATGCCTGGCGTGGGCCCGCACACCGGCTGGTGTGGTCGTTGCCATGAACTTCCTTCTCTTACTGGGTGATCGCGGGTGTACGGCAGTCGTCGAAGCTGGCCCTCAGCCGGGCCATGAGCCGGATGAGCGCGGCGACGTCGTCGTCGGACCAGTCGCTCAGGCGCTCCTCGAGCAGCCGCGTGGTCCGGTGGGACATCTCCCGCACCCGTTCCTCGCCGCTCGGGGTGAGGCGCACGATGCGGCTTCGCTTGTCCGCGGGGTCGGGGGAGCGCTCGATCCAGCCGCGCTCGGCCACATGGGCGACATGCCGGCTCGTGACCGACATGTCCACGGCGAGCAGCTCGGCGAGCTTGCTCATGCGCATCTCTCCGTGGCGGACCAGCAACGTGAGTACGGCGGCGGACCCGGAGGGGCAGTCGGACGGCAGGGTGCGTCCCATCTCCCGCTTCACGGCGCCGAAGGCACTGAACTGGCGGACCAGCTCCTCGTACTGTGCCGTTTCGGCCATCACACCTCCCGTGTTTGTTGCTCAGGGCAACTATAGACAGTGCTTGGTTGCTACAGGCAAACAAATCCGGGGGTGCCGCCGCAAAAAGTTGGCAAAGGCAAGTATTGCGACCGTAAATGTGCAGGTGGAGTGGGGTGTGTGGACCGTTGTGCGGAGCGGTGTCCCCCACTTGGGCCTCAACCGCACATTCGCTAGGGTCTCGGGCCATGGCTAACACCCAGGGCCCCCAGGGCCACCACGACCCCGCAGGCAGCACCCAGATGTTCCGCGCCTTCGTCGACGAGGGCCCGCAGGGCGGCGGACGGCAGCGGGCGGCCTCCTCCGGCCCCCGCATCGGCCTGATCGTCGGTGTGATCGCCGCCGTGGTGATCGTCGCCGCGGTCGCCTGGCTCGCGCTGAAGTAGCACCGCGGGCGTCACCTTCCCGCAGCGGCGCCGGCCGGCGGGCCCGCGCACCGGCTCGCCCACGACGAGCCGCGCCGGAGAGGCGGGCGACGCGCTCGTGGGAATTGGCGGTCCCGGACGGCATCCGACCGGGACCGCCCGTCGCGCGCGCCACCGCGCCGGTCGGCCCGGTCGCCTCGTGTGAGACCGGTCGCGGCGCTCCCGAGACGGACGACGGCCGCCGACGCGCCCATCAGGGCACACCGACGGCCGGTGTCGAGTCGTCCACATCGCGCGGAGCATCGGGCCATGCCGGCTGACGCTCCGTCGGATATGAGGGGTCAGTCGGAGATCAGGCCCTCGCGCAGCTGGGCCAGGGTCCGGGTCAGCAGCCGGGAGACGTGCATCTGGGAGATGCCGACCTCCTCGCCGATCTGCGACTGGGTCATGTTGGCGAAGAAGCGCAGCATGATGATGCGGCGCTCACGGGGCGGCAGCTTGGCCAGCAGCGGCTTCAGCGACTCCCGGTACTCGACGCCCTCCAGCGCGGTGTCCTCGTAGCCGAGCCGGTCGGCCAGCGAGCCCTCTCCGCCGTCGTCCTCCGGGGCCGGCGAGTCCAGCGAGGAGGCGGTGTAGGCGTTCCCGACCGCGAGGCCGTCGACGACGTCCTCCTCGGACACGCCCAGCACGGCGGCCAGTTCGGCGACGGTCGGCGAGCGGTCCAGCTTCTGGGACAGCTCGTCGCTGGCCTTGGTCAGCGCCAGGCGCAGCTCCTGGAGGCGGCGCGGGACGCGCACCGACCAGGACGTGTCGCGGAAGAACCGCTTGATCTCACCCACGACCGTCGGCATCGCGAAGGTCGGGAACTCCACGCCCCGCTCGCAGTCGAAGCGGTCGATCGCCTTGATCAGGCCGATGGTGCCGACCTGGACGATGTCCTCCATCGGCTCGTTGCGCGAGCGGAAGCGGGCCGCCGCGTAGCGCACGAGCGGGAGGTTCAGCTCGATCAGGGTGTCCCGGACGTACGCGCGCTCTGGGCTGTTCTCGTCCAGCGCGGCGAGCCGCAGGAACAGGGAGCGGGACAGGGTGCGGGTGTCGATGTCCGCCGAAGCCGGGACGGCTGTGATGTCGGATGCCGGAAGAGCCGGGGCCGGAACGGCCTCGAGAGCCGAAACGTCGAGCGCGGCGTCGGGCGACTCGCTCTTCATGAGCGTGAGCACCTTCGAGCTGCCCTGGTCTGCGGACATGCCACCCCCTCTGGGTCGCGGGACGGTCGTGGCGAACGCTCCGAACGAGGAACGCCAGCCTTCACCTGAATACCGGAGCCGAAGCCGCGGCAAACGCGCTAGCGGAAGAATGTCACATGTCGGCAACACGCTGTAGTGACATGTCGACATGTGAGATCCGAATCGGCCCTGCTTACAGGGGGTCTGACGGTGTTTCGGCTCTCAACTGTCGGCATCCGCCCTGGTGAGCGATTCGCTCCCGCAGGTTATGGCTCGCTCGTGTATGCGGTTATGCGTCGATGCGATTCGCCGAGCGGAGCCGCTGGAAGCTACGCGCGAGTAGCCTCGAGACGTGCATCTGGGAAACCCCGAGTTCCGCACTGATCTGCGACTGGGTGAGATTGCTGTAGTAGCGCAGCAGCAGGATTCTCTGTTCCCGCTCGGGCAGTTGCACGAGGAGGTGGCGGACCAGGTCGCGGTGCTCCACGCCGTCCAGGGCGGGGTCCTCGTAGCCGAGCCGGTCCAGGAGCCCGGGCAGCCCGTCGCCCTCCTGGGCGGCCTCCAGCGAGGTCGCGTGGTACGACCGCCCGGCCTCGATGCAGGAGAGGACCTCGTCCTCGGTGATGCGCAGCCGCTCGGCGATCTCGGCGGTGGTGGGGGTGCGCCCGAAGGCGGTCGTGAGGTCCTCGGTCGCGCTGTTGACCTGCACCCACAGCTCGTGCAGCCGGCGCGGCACATGGACCGTGCGCACGTTGTCGCGGAAGTACCGCTTGATCTCGCCGACCACCGTCGGCATCGCGAAGGTCGGGAACTGCACGCCCCGGTCCGGGTCGAAGCGGTCGATGGCGTTGATGAGGCCGATGGTGCCGACCTGGATCACGTCCTCCATCGGCTCGTTGCGGGAGCGGAAGCGGGCGGCCGCGTAGCGCACGAGCGGGAGGTTCGCCTCGATGAGCGCCGCGCGCACGCGGTTGTGCTCCGGCGTGCCCGGCTGGAGTTCCTTCAGCTCCCCGAAGAGGACCTGGGTGAGGGCCCGGGTGTCGGCGCCACGGCTGCGCGGCGGGGACGCGGGTGTTTCCTCCTGCGTCGGGGCTTGAGGCGCAGTACTGGCCGGCACGGTCAACTCCACCTCGTGATCCATCAACTCATCCGTCAAAAGCGGTCATAGCATCACAAGACAGTTCATTGTGTTCAAGTACCGCATAATCCCGTGTTGAGGAGCCGGCGCGGCGGCGGACACGCGAAAGCCCCCCGCCGGGGGGCGGAGGGCTCGGGAAGCGACGGGGCGCCCGGGGGCGCGGCGCCTCAGAATTCGTAGTCGGCGATCACCCAGCTGCTGAACTCCCGCCACAGGGCGACGCCCGCCTGGTGCTCGGGGTGGTCCACGTAGGTGCGCAGGGCGGCCGGGTCCTCGAAGGCGGAGTTGATGGCGAAGTCGTAGGCGATGGGGCGGTCGCTGAGGTTCCAGCCCAGCTCCCAGTACCGGATCTCGTCGATCTTTCCCTCGAGCGCGCGGAAGGCCTCGACGCCCTCCACCACACGGGGGTCGTCGCGCTCGACGCCCTCGTCGAGCTTGAACAGGACGAGGTGGCGGATCATGAGTCTCCTCCGTTGGCGATCCAGGTCATGAACTCCCCGACCGCCTGGGCGGCGTCCGAGATGCCCTCGAACCCGACCTGGACGTAGTCGGCGGCCTTCGCCGGATCGGTGATGATCACATAGAGCGCGAAGACCACGACCAGGTAGACGGCGATCTTCTTGCCATTCACCGCCATCGCGGCCTCCCCTGTGGCTGCTGTGTCTGCCGTGGCTGCTGTGCCCAGTGCGTCGAAAGAGCCGAAAAAGGCCCCGTGTTTCCGGCGGTGAGTGTAGCGGCCACGCCTTCACGGAGATCAACAGCACGAAGGGCCCCGTCGTGAGACGGGGCCCTTCCAGAGCGGTAGCGGAGGGATTTGAACCCTCGGTGACTTGCGCCACACTCGCTTTCGAGGCGAGCTCCTTCGGCCGCTCGGACACGCTACCGAGGGAGACCTTACAGCACGCCGGGCCGTGCTCAGAAATCGATAAGCGGCCGGGGCTCACCGGTCCCGGAAGAACTCCGTGAGCAGGTGCGCGCACTCCTCGGCGAGCACGCCCTCGATCACCTCGGGCCGGTGGTTGAGGCGCCGGTCGCGGACGACGTCCCACAGGGAGCCCGCCGCGCCGGCCTTGTCGTCACGGGCGCCGTAGACGACCCGGTCCACCCGGGACTGCACGAGGGCGCCCGCGCACATCGTGCACGGCTCCAGGGTGACCACGAGCGTGCACCCGGTCAGCCGCCACTCGCCCAGCTCGGCGGCGGCCCGGCGGATGGCCAGCACCTCGGCGTGCGCGGTCGGATCCCCGGTCGCCTCCCGCTCGTTGTGCCCGGAGCCGAGCACCCGGGTCCCGTCGGCGGACAGCACGACGGCGCCGACGGGGACGTCCCCGCCCCGGACGGCCTCCTCGGCCTCCTCCAGGGCGAGCCTCATCGCCGCCCGCCAGCGGTCGCGTACGGGGTCGGGCGAGGTCAGCGGACGGTCTCCAGGACCTCCGAGGCGCCCAGCGCCTCGGCGATCGCGCCGAGGGCGTCCTCGGCGTCCAGGGACTTCAGCTCCTTCTCGCCGACGCCCAGGTCGTCGAGGATCTCGCTGTCGCCGACCGGGCTGTGCGGGACCGCGTCACCGCTCCCGCCCTCCTCGTCGTCGGAGTCGCCGTCGGGCTCCTCCGTGCCGTCGAGGTCGAGGGAGTCCAGGTCGGCGCCGTCGTCGCCGGGCTCCCTGCCGAGCAGTTCGTCGGTGAGCAGGATCTCCCCGTAGCTGCTGCGGGCGGCCGCGGCGGCGTCCGACACGTAGATGCGAGGGTCCTCCTCGCCGTCGATGCGGACGACACCGAACCAGGCGTCCTCCTGCTCGATGAGGACCAGCACCGTGTCGTCGTCGGGCGAGGCTTCACGGGCCAGATCGGCCAGATCCGACAGGGTCTCCACATCGTCGAGCTCTGTGTCGCTCGCTTCCCACCCGTCTTCGGTGCGCGCGAGCAGTGCGGCGAAGTACACCGTGACTCTCCCACTGGTCTGAGGCGTGCCGGTTGGGGGTCCCCCCGGCGGAGGTTACGGGCGGGACGGCTCGGGGGTCCGAGCCCCACCCACTCGGAATCGTGGCAGAAACAAGGCGTCCAGGGGACGTCTTCGGCTCCCTGTGTCCGGCTGTTTTGATCGCCGTGGCCCGAGGGGGTCCGCGAGCGCGTCCGCGAAGGACTCACCAGCGCACTCGTTGCCGCCACCTGCGGATCGTACGCGGCTTTGCCGGGTGTTCCGGCACGCCCCGGCCCCAACCGCCCCCGGCGCGGCCGGTGGTCGCGGCGCCGCGCTACCAGCGGAACGTGCGCATACGCATGGCGTGGCGCAGCCGGGCCGCCTTCGCGCGGCGCGGCTGCACCCGGTCGCGCAGCGCGCGGGCCTCGGCGAGTTCCCGCAGGAACTGGGCGCGCCGCCGGCGTCGGGCGGCGTCGCTCGTGTCCGGCGCGTCCCCCGCGGGATCCGCCGGCGGCTCGGCGTTCGGCATCGGCTCACCACCCCCAGGTCACGTCCCTCCCACTTTCCCTCCGACGGGCGGTTTGATGCCAGCGCGAGGGTGAACCGCGGATCGAGGGCTTGCCGTGTGCGGGGGCGCCGGTCATACCGGGCCCGGTTACTGTTGTGGACATGCGTCTCCACGTCGTCGACCACCCCCTGGTCGCCCACAAGCTCACCACGCTGCGCGACCGGCGCACCGACTCCGCGACCTTCCGGCGGCTCGCCGACGAACTGGTCACCCTGCTCGCCTACGAGGCCACGCGGGACGTGCGGACCGAAGCGGTCGACATCTCGACCCCCGTCACCGAGACCACCGGTGTGAAGCTCTCCCACCCGCGCCCGCTCGTGGTGCCGATCCTGCGGGCCGGACTCGGCATGCTCGACGGCATGGTCCGGCTGCTGCCGACCGCCGAGGTGGGTTTCCTGGGCATGATCCGCAACGAGGAGACGCTCCAGGCGTCCACGTACGCCTCGCGGATGCCCGAGGACCTCTCCGGGCGTCAGGTGTACGTCCTGGACCCGATGCTGGCCACCGGCGGCACCCTGGTCGCCGCGATCCAGGAGCTGATCAAGCGCGGCGCCGACGACGTCACCGCCGTGGTGCTCCTCGCCGCGCCCGAGGGTGTGGAGCTGATGGAGCGCGAGCTGGCGGGCACCCCGGTGACCGTCGTGACGGCCGCCGTGGACGACCACCTCAACGAGAACGGGTACATCGTGCCCGGCCTGGGCGACGCGGGCGACCGCCTGTACGGCGCCGCCGAGTAGGCGCCGAGGCGCCCCTCAGCACCCCTTCCTCGACGAGGCGGGCGTCGGCTCGGGTTCGGCCACCGCGGCCAGGGCCTTGTCGGCGTCCGCCTTCTTCGTCAGCTCCTTGAACTCGTCGCCGATGATCAGGTCCACGGCGGTGCCCTTGCGGGCCGCGTCGGTGCGGCGCTCGGCGGCGGTCAGCTGGGTCGCGAGGACCGGCAGCGAGGTGTTCAGCGAGGAGGCCGGGCCGAGCAGCAGCCCGGTGCCCTTGACCTTCTTGTCGTACTCCTTGCTCGCGTTGCCCACGTCGCCGATCTTGAAGCCGCGCTTCTTCAGCTCGTCCGCGGTCTTCTTCGCCAGCCCGCTGCGGGTGGTGGCGTTGAGGACGTTGACGGTGATCGCGCCCGGCTTCGGCGGCTTGGGCGCGGCGGACGGCGAGGCCGTCGTCTTCGTCGCGCAGTCGCTCCCGGCACCGGCCGCGGAGGCCTTGCCGCCGCCGCCCGTGAAGACGTCGACGAGCTGGAGCGTGCCCCAGCCGGCCAGGCCGAGGCCGGCGAGCGAGGCCACGCCGAGCAGGACGAGCCTGCCGCGCGCCCGGCGTCGCCGCATCCGTGGGTACTTGTCCCCCTTGATCCGGTACTGGCCACCCATGCCGGGGGGAGTCAGCATGCTCATGGGCGCAGCGTAGTGCGCCCGGGCGGCAATGCCTACTAGATGATCATTCGCAGCCGCGCGGTCCAACCCGAAAGGGTCAATGCGGACGAGGCCCGGCCGCGTCAGCCCGGACTCAGTCCAGTTCCAGCACTCTCGCGTGCAGCACCTGGCGCTGCTGGAGTGCCGCGCGGACCGCGCGGTGCAGGCCGTCCTCGAGATACAGGTCGCCCTGCCACTTCACGACGTGCGCGAAGAGGTCGCCGTAGAACGTGGAGTCCTCGGCGAGCAGGGTCTCCAGGTCGAGTTGGCCCTTGGTCGTCACGAGCTGATCGAGGCGGACCGGGCGCGGAGCGACGTCCGCCCACTGCCGGGTGCTTTCCCGGCCGTGGTCGGGGTACGGCCGGCCGTTTCCGATGCGCTTGAAGATCACACGGAAAGCCTACCGGTCCAGACGTTCCGGGCGCAGCCATGGCGGCGGAGTGCGACGCTGGAAAAGATCGGGCAGAACGTGACGAAACGGCGAAGGCCGTGGGGGAGAGCGGACATGAGCGACCGCAAGCGCACCCCCGGAACCGGGGCCGCGCCCCCGGCGCCCGGGACCCGGACCGGCGCCCCCGCGCTCCCGCGGGAGGCCCTGGAGATCGCCGCCGGATACGCCTTCCCCGGCCCCGCCCTCGATCTCGGCGCCCTGCTGTGGGACGGCACCTGCCTGCCCGACGCCCAGATCAGGGTGCCGCTGTCCATGCTCAACCGGCACGGCCTGGTCGCGGGCGCCACCGGCACCGGCAAGACCAAGACCCTCCAGCTGATCGCCGAACAGCTGTCCGCGCAGGGCGTTCCCGTGTTCCTCGCCGACGTCAAGGGCGACCTGTCCGGGATCGCGGCGCCGGGGCAGGAGAACGACAAGGTGCGCTCCCGGGCCGCCGAGGTCCACCAGCAGTGGACGGGCACCGGTTTCCCCGCCGAGTTCCTCGCGCTGGGCGGCCTCGGGCACGGCGTCCCGGTGCGCGCCACGATCACCAGCTTCGGCCCGGTGCTGCTGTCCAAGGTCCTTCAGCTCAACCAGACCCAGGAGCAGTCGCTCGGCCTGATCTTCCACTACGCCGACAGCAAGGGCCTGGAGCTGGTCGACCTCAAGGACCTGCGCGCGGTCGTCGCCTTCCTCACCTCCGACGAGGGCAAGGCGGAGCTGAGGAACATCGGCGGCCTCTCGACCGCCACCGCCGGGGTGATCCTGCGCTCCCTGACCGCCTTCGAGGCGGAGGGCATGGGGGACTTCTTCGGGGAGCCGGAGTTCGACACGGCCGAGCTGCTGCGGACGGCACCGGACGGGCGGGGCCTGGTGTCGGTCCTCGAACTGTCCGCCGTCCAGGACCGGCCGAGGCTGTTCTCCACCTTCCTGATGTGGCTGCTCGCCGACCTCTTCCACGACCTGCCCGAGGTCGGGGACGCCGACCGGCCCAAGCTGGTGTTCTTCTTCGACGAGGCGCACCTGCTGTTCGACGAGGCGTCCAAGGCGTTCCTGGACGCGATCACCCGGACCGTCCGCCTCATTCGCTCGAAAGGGGTCGGGGTCTTCTTCGTGACGCAGACGCCGAAGGACGTACCGGCCGAGGTGCTCGGGCAGCTCGGCAACCGCGTCCAGCACGCGCTGCGCGCGTTCACCCCCGACGACCAGAAGGCGCTCCGGGCCACGGTGAAGACGTTCCCGGACTCGCCGTACGACCTCGAGGAACTGCTCACCGGGCTGGGCACCGGGGAGGCCGTGGTGACCGTCCTGAGCGAGAAGGGCGCCCCGACCCCGGTCGCCGCCACCCGGCTGCGGGCCCCCGAGTCGCTGATGGGCCCGATCGGGGCGGAGGAGCTGGACCGGGCCGTGACCGGGTCCGCGCTGCACGAGCGGTATGCACAGGCTGTGGACAGGGAGTCCGCGTACGAACGGCTCCAGGAACCCCGGCGCGGCAAGGGCCCGGACGAGATCGCCGGGGAGCGGCGGCCGGGGAAGGGGCCCGACGAGATCACCGGCACGGGCGTGGGCGGCCGTGGGACACCGTCCCGTGGCAAGAGCAAGGCGGAGAAGGAGGAGTCCGTCGTCGAGCAGGTCGTCGGCACCGGCATGTTCAAGTCCCTGGCCCGGTCGGTCGGCACGCAGATCGGGCGGGAGATCACCCGGTCCCTCTTCGGGACGGCGCGGCGGAGGCGGTGACCCGGAGAAGTCCGCCCCCGCCGCGCCGGTCTCAGCCGCGCTCCCGTTCCTCGCGGGGACGCGGCGGCTCCTTCTCGCGGGCCCCGGACTTCGGGGCGGTGCGCGCCGCCTCGGCGCGCAGCAGGGCGCGCAGGACGGCGTAGGGGTCGGCGGGCATGGCTGTGCTCCTCCTGTCGTGCTGACGGGGCCTCCTGGCGGGGGCGGTCAGCAGCGCAGGACGACGGTGCGCAGCAGGGGCGGGACGACCGGGACCGCGGCCGGGCGGTCCGCCCGGCGGGTGACGGGGGCGGGGACCGGCCGGTGCGGCGGGCCGGCGCAGCGCCGTACGGGGCGACGGGTGCCGGCGCGGCGGTCGGAGCGGGCGGCGGGCCGGACGGCGGCGTCGAGGGTGTCGTGCTCGACGGCCTCGGCCCCGGCCGTCACGGCCACCGGCAGGGCGTGCGCCTGGGCGTGCACCCCCGGCACCAGCAGCGCGAGCAGCAGCACGACGACCCGCAGCCAGACCCGGCTGCGCGATTCCCTGCGTGCGGTGCTCACGGAAGGTCATGTCCCCCCGTGCCGTCCCGTGTTCATCGCGCCCGGCGCCGGAACCCCCCGCACGGGCTAACGGACGTCAGGCACGGGACGCCTTCGCGGCCTTCGCCGCCGCCTTCATCTCCTGCTTGTGCGCCCGCACCTTGACCAGCGACTCCGGTCCGGTGATGTCGGCGACGGACCGGAAGGACTCGGTCTCGCCGTAGGCGCCGGCGGCCTCCCGCCAGCCCTGGGGCCGCACGCCGAGCTGCTTGCCGAGCAGGGCGAGGAAGATCTGCGCCTTCTGCTTGCCGAACCCGGGCAGCTCCTGGAGCCGGCGCAGCAGTTCACGGCCGTCGTCGACGCCCTTCCAGACCAGCTCGGCCTCACCGTCGTAGTGCTCGACCAGGTACTGGCACAGCTGCTGGATCCGCTTGGCCATGGAGCCCGGGTAGCGGTGCACGGCCGGCTTCTCGGAGAGCAGCGCCACGAACGCTTCGGGGTCCTGGGCGGCGATGTCGTGCGCGTCGAGGTCGTCCGCGCCGAGCCGGTCCGCGATCGTGCGCGGCCCCTTGAACGCCCACTCCATCGGCACCTGCTGGTCCAGCAGCATGCCGACCAGCGCGGCGAGCGGGCTGCGGCCGAGGAGCGCGTCGGCTTCCGGGTCCTGGGCGAGATGCAGGGTGACGTCCATGCCCCCGATCATGCCGCGCGGGCCGCCGTGCCGCGCGCGGGGGCGGGGCCGGCCGGTCAGGGGCGCCAGTAACCCAGCGCGTCGATCCGCTGCTTGGGCAGCCCGAGCTCCTTGCGGACGTACGCGGTCAGGGCGCGGGTCGTCGCGGTGTCGCAGGCGATCCAGACGTACGGGTGCGGGGTCTCCCGGAGCAGGCCGGGCAGGGCCTCCTTCACCGCGGCGACGAGGTGCGCGCCCGCGTCCCGCCTCGGCAGGGCCCGTACGTCGTGGCGAGCGGGGTCCGTGCGGAAGGGCAGACCGTCGCGCTCGCCCTCGAACCACACGGTGGCCGGCGCCCCGCCGAGCGCGCCGACGAGCGAGTTCAGGGCGGGCAGGGAGGCGGTGTCGGCGACGGCGAAGACGTGCGAGGGCGCCGGGTCGGGGTCGGTGAAGCCGGTGCCGTGCACGGTCGCCTCGACGGTGTCACCCGGCTGCGCACCCCGGGCCCAGTCGCTGGCGACGCCCTCGTGCAGGGCGAACTCCAGGCTGAAGGTGCCGGCGGCCGGGTCCGGGTCGACCAGGGTGTACGCCCGCTGATGCGGCTTGCCGGCGTCGTCGAACCAGAGGCGGACCCACATGGTGGGGTGGACGCCGGTCGCCGCGAGCATGCCGCCGTCCGTGAGGTGCACCCGGCGGTAGTGCGCGGTGACGTCCTCGGCGCCCGTCACCGTGAACGTGAAGTCCTTGGCGCGCAGCAGCTTCAGGACCGCGCCCTCCCAGCCGTGCCCCTGCCCCATGTCCCGCTCCCCGTTCCCCGGTCCCGTACCATTCCGGCATCGATGGTGACTTAGGCAAGGCTAACCTAAAGTGAGGAGAGGTGCAGGTGACCGGTGAGATCTTCCGTGACGCCTGGGGCATTCCGCATCTGCGGGCGGACGGGGTGGACGAACTCGCCCGCGTCCAGGGCCGGGTCACCGCCCTCGACCGGGCCTGGCAGCTCGAGGTGGAACGGCACCGGGCGCGCGGCACCTCCGCGTCCTTCCTCGGCGCCGAGTCCCTCTCCTGGGACGTGCTGGTCAGACGGGCCCGCCTCGACGACACGGCCCGGCGCTGCTTCGCCGCCCTGGAGCGGCAGGACCCCGGGACCGCGCGCTGGATACGGGCGTACGTCGACGGGGTGAACGAGGGACTGGCCGAAGGCGCCCGCCGGGCACCGGAGTTCGCGCGGACCGGGCTGGCCCCCGGGAGCTGGGAGCCCTGGACGCCGTTCGGCATCTGGCTGAGCGTCCACCTGCTGTTCGCCGGCTTCCCCGCCAAGCTCTGGCGGGAGCAGGCCCTGCGGCACCTCGGCCCCGAGGCGGCCGGCCTGTTCGCCACGGACGGGCCGGGCACCTCCGGCAGCAACGGCTGGCTCGTAAGCGGCGAACGGACCCGGACCGGTCGGGCGATCATCGCCGGCGATCCGCACCGCTTCATCGAGGAACCCGGCGTCTACCAGCAGATCCATCTGTCCTGCCCGGAGTTCGACGTCGTCGGCCTCGCCGTCCCCGGCGTCCCCGGCATCGCCCACTTCGGGCACACCGGCTCCGTCGCCTGGGCCATCACCAATGCCATGGCCGACTACCAGGACCTGTACCGCGAGCGGCTGCGGCGGACCGGGGCCGGCGTCGAGGCGCTGGACCCGGACGGGGTGTGGCGGCGCGCCGGCCGGCACACCGAGACCGTCGAGGTCGCGGGGGAGGACCCCGTCGAGGTCGAGGTGATCGAGACGGCCCGGGGACCGGTGATCGTCGGCGGCCCGGAGGGGCTGCCCGGCGGGACCACGGCCGGTGACCGGGAGGACCCGCCCCTCGCGCTCGCCCTGCGCCACCCGCCCCGCGTCACCGAGGACCTCGGCTTCGGCGCCCTCCTGCCCCTGCTGCGGGCCCGCCGGGTCGCCGACGTCGACCGCGCCCTCGACGCGTGGACGGAGCCCGTCAACGTGGTCCAGGCCGCCGACACCGAGGGCGGCCTGCTGCACCGCGTCGCCGGGAAGGTGCCCGTGCGCCCCACGGCCAACCGCCTCCACCCGGTGCCGGCCTGGGAACCCGGGCACGAGTGGCGGGGCTGGCACGGGACACCCCGCGGCGGCCTCACCGACGGTGTCGCCGTCATGGCCAACCAGCGCGGCCTCGCCATGCCCCTCGGCGTCGAGTTCGCCGCCCCGCACCGCGCCGACCGCATCACGGCCCTGCTCGCGGAGAAGGAGCACTGGTCGGCCGCCGAGATGCCCGGGATCCATATGGACACGTACTTGGCCTCGGCGGCCCCCCTGCTGGACCTCCTGGCCGGACTCGGCCCCCTCGGGCCCGCCGCCGAGCACGTCCGCCGCACGCTCCTCGCCTGGGACCGCCGTATGGACGCCGACAGCGCGGACGCCGCCCTCTACGCGCGGGTGCGCGGGGCCGTCGTCCGCCGGCTCGCCGCGCACCCCGCCTTCGCCGCGCTGGCCGTCCCGCCCGCCTACCCCGACGTCCTGCTCCCCTGGCTGGCCCTGCTCCCCCGCGTCGCCTTCGCCCTCGAACACCTGCTGCGCGCCGACGACCTGTACGGCGTCGACCGCGCGGAGCTGGTGCGGGCGGCCGTCGAGGAGGTCGCCGAGGACACCACCGCGACCGCGCGCGCCTGGGGCGACACCCACCGGCTCGCCCCCTGGCGGGCACTGCCCGACCCGGCGTCCGGGGAACCCGGCCTGTCCGGCGACCACGACTGCGTGCTGTGCACGTCCGCCGTGCCCGGACTCACCGACCTGAGCGCGCGCGGCCCCGCCGCCCGCTACGTCTGGGACCTGGCCGACCGCGAGGCCGGCCGCTGGGTCGTCCCGCTCGGGGCGTCCGGCGTCCCCGGCTCACCCCACCACCGCGACCAGCTCCCGCTGTGGCTGCGCGGCGAACTGGTGCCGGTGCTCACCGACTTCACCGCGTTTCAGAAGGAGACCGATGTCTGACCGGCCCACGTCCGCCGCCCCCGTCCACGAGCAGACCGTCGACGGCTTCGGCACCGTCACCGTCCGCCCCCTCGACCCGCACGCCGACGCCGCGACCGTGCACGCCTGGGCGAGCGAGGAACGTGCCGTCTTCTGGGGCATGAACGGCCTGACGCGCGACCAGGTCGCCCAGATCTACGCCCACATGGACACCCTCGGCACCCACCACGCCCTCCTCGTCGAACGGGACGGCGACCCGGTCGCGCTGCTCCAGACGTACGAACCCGGCGCCGACCGGGTCGGCGAGTGCTACGACGTGCGGCCCGGCGACATCGGCGTGCACCTGCTGCTCGCCCCCGCCACCCCGGGCGGCGAGCGGCCCGGCTGGACCTCCGTGCTGCTCACCGTCGTCGCGGCGTACGTCTTCCACACCCTGGGCCGCTCACGGGTGGTCGTCGACCCCGACGTGCGCAACGAGAAGGCCGTGGCCCGCTTCCTCAGGCAGGGCTTCACCGCCGGACCGGCGGTCGTGCTGCCCGAGATCGACCTGCCGGACGTGTACCTCCCGCGCAAGGAGGCCCAACTCGCCTTTCTGACCCGGGAGGTAGCTTGTGGAGGATGACGCCCGAGGAACTCGTCACGCACTACCGCCTGGAGCCGATCCCGCGTGAGGGCGGGCTGTTCCGCCGTACCTGGACCGGACCCGAGCGGCCCGACGGACGGCCGCAGGGCACCGCGATCGTCGTCCTGCTCACCGCCGACGACTACTCGGCCCTGCACCGCCTGCCGTCCGACGAGGTCTGGCACTTCTACCTCGGGGACCCCCTGGAGATGCTGCTCCTCGCTCCGGACGGCACGTCCCGCACCGCCGTCCTGGGCCCCGGCATCACGCGCGGCCAGCACCTCCAGCTCACCGTGCCCGCCGGCACCTGGATGGGGGCCCGGGTGGCGGCCGGGGGCTCCTGGGCCTTCTTCGGCTGCACGACGACCCCCGGCTTCACCTACGAGGACTACGAGCACGGCGACCTGGCGGACCTCACGGCGCGCTATCCCCACGAAGCCGCCCGGATCGCGGAACTGTGCCGTCCATGAGCGGACTCCTGGAGGGACAGGCCGCCCTCGTCACGGGCGCGGGCGGCGGCATCGGACAGGGCATCGCGGCGCGGTTCGCCGAGGAGGGCGCGGCGGTCGCCCTGCACTGCCGCACCGCGCGGGAGGCGGCCGACCGGCTCGCCGGGCGCATCCGGGACGCGGGCGGCCGGGCCGTCGTCCTGACGGCCGACCTGACCGACGAGGACGCGTGCCGGCGGCTGGTCGCCGAGGCCGACGCGTGGGGCGGCGGCCTGACCGCGCTGGTGAACAACGCGGGCGTGCAGCCCACCCGGGAGCTGGCGGCGATGACCGCGGCCGACTGGCGGGCCGTGGTGGACGCCAACCTGTCCGGCGTCTTCGCCTGCACCCGGGCGGCGGCGGAGGTCATGCGGCCCGGCGGCGGGTCGGTCACGCACATCGCCTCCGTCGAGGCGGCCCGCCCGGCCCCGCTGCACGCCCACTACGGCGCCTCGAAGGCGGCGGTGGTGGCCCACGCCCGCACGGCCGCGCAGGAGTACGGCCCGCTCGGCGTCCGCGTCAACACCGTCTCGCCCGGCCTCGTGCACCGGGAAGGGCTCGCGCAGGCGTGGCCGGACGGGGTGGCACGATGGCGGGCCGCGGCGCCCCTGGGACGGCTCGGGCGGCCGCGGGACGTGGGCGACGCCTGCGTGTTCCTGGCCTCGGACCTGGCCTCCTGGATCACCGGTCACGACCTCGTGGTGGACGGCGGGGTGTCCGCACGGCCCGGCTGGTGAGCACGGGGGCCGCCGCGTCCGTATGTACCCGGAGGTGAGGCGGAGCGAAGGCGGAGATGCGGCGTGAGGCGTACGGACGGACGACGGGGGCCGCTGCGGCTGCTCCTGCTGGGCCCGCTGCTGGTCCTGCTCCTGCTCGGCGGCACCGGGCCCGCCTCGGCGCACGCCGTGCTGCGCGACTCCGACCCCGGGGACGGCGCCGTCCTGAAGTCGGCGCCCGAACACCTCACCCTGACCTTCAGCGAGTCCGTCGCCCTGCTCGACGACTCCTTCCGCGTCCTGGACCCCGACGGCCGCCGGCTGCGCCTCGGGGAGCCGGAGAACGGCCCGGACGGCGCCGACACCGCCCGGATCACCCTTCCCGCCGGGCTGGAGCAGGGCACCTACACGGTGGCCTGGCGGGTGGTGTCGGCCGACAGCCACCCGGTGTCCGGCGCGTTCACCTTCTCCGTCGGCAAGGCCACCGTCACCACGGCCGCCGCCGCCCTGGCCACCGGCCCCACCGAGGACCCGGTGACCAAGGCCCTGCACACCATCGCCCGCTACCTCGCCTACCTCTCGGTCGCCCTGCTCATCGGCACCGCCGCCTTCGTCGCGGTCTGCCGCCCGCCCCACGTCCCGCTCCACGACCGGCTGCTGCGGACCTCCTGGTGGGCGCTGCTCGCGGCCACGCTGGTCCTGCTGGTCCTGCGCGCCCCGTACGAGACCGGCGAGGGCCCGCTCGGGGCGTTCGACGCCGACGCCGCAGCCCGCACCCTCACCGGCCGCCCCGGCATCGTCCTGCTGACCCGGCTGGCCCTCCTCCTGGCCGCCGGCGCCCACCTCCTGCGCATGACCCGCCGGCGCGAGCGGTACGGCTGGACCGGCGCCGCCCTCGCGGCCGGTCTCGCGGCGACCTGGGCGGCCGGCGAGCACGCCTCCGCGGGTATCCAGGTGCCGGTGGCCATGACCTCCTCGGCGCTGCACCTGCTCGCGACGGCCGTCTGGCTGGGCGGTCTGGCGGCCCTGCTCGCCGCCCTCCACCACGGGGCCCTGCCCGCGCAGGCGGTGCGCCGGTTCTCCCGGGTGGCGTTCGCCTCCGTCGTCGTCCTGGTCGTGACCGGCGTCTACCAGTCCTGGCGCGGCCTCGGCGGCTGGGACGCGCTCGCCGACACGACGTACGGCAGGCTCCTGGCCATCAAGCTGATGGCGGTCGTCGTGCTCCTCGCGGCGGCGGCCGTGTCCCGCCGCTGGACGGCCCTGCAGACGACGCCCGCCCTGGCGGAGCCGTCCGGTGACCCGGCGGTGCGCACGAAGGTGGCGGCGGCGGTGGGCGGCCCGCCGTCCGGGCCGCCGCCCTCCTCGCCGGAGCCGGCCGGCCCGGACCCCTCCGCCGAGCCGGAACCCGATCCGGCGCACCGCCGGGCGCTGCGCCGCTCCGTCCTCACCGAGGTCGCCGTCGGCGCGGCCGTACTGGCCGTCACCACGCTGCTGACCAGCACACTTCCCGGCCGGGCCGAGGCGGAGGCGGCCACCGCCGCGCCCGCGGTCGTCGGAGCCTCCGTCACCGATGTGCCGTTCGACGTCGGCACGCCCAACGGGCGCGGCACGGCGCAGATCACCATCGACCCCGCCCGTGTCGGCGACAACTCGATCGAGGCGGTCGTCTACGGCCCCGACGGCGGCATCTCCTCCGTCCCCGAACTGCGGATCTCCTTCACCCACCGGGGCCAGGACATCGGGCCGCTCGACGCCGGGCTGACCGACAAGGGCGGCTACTGGGGCAACAGCTTCCTCAACCTGCCCGTCGCCGGGACCTGGGAGATGAAGGTGACCGTGCGCACCTCCGACGTGGACCAGATCACCGAGACCCGGACGGTGACCATCCACTGAGCCGCGTTCCGGCACGCTCCCAAAAGGTGAGAGGCCGGAAGGAAACGGGCACACCATAAGGAGTGCGGCATCCACCTGAGGAGGCCGTCCGTCATGCCTGAACTGCCGGACGTCGAGGGATTCCGGGGCGTGCTCCGGGCCTGCGCACAGGGCCGGACCGTGCGCCGGATCGAGGTGCGCGACGCGGGCGTGCTCCACGGCGTGAGCGCGCGGCGGCTGCGCGACGCACTGGAGGGGCGGCGGATCACCCGGGCCGAGCGGCACGGCAAGTGGCTGCTCGCCCGCACCGGCGGCCCCACCCTGGCCCTGCACTTCGGCATGACCGGCTCCCTCGTGTGCGCCGGGCCGGACGACCCCGTGGCGCCGCACGACCGCGTGCTGTTCACCCTGTCCGGCGACCGCCGCCTCCGCTACCGCGATCAGCGCAAGCTGCGGGGCCTGTGGCTCGCCGAGGACGACTCCGCCGTGGCCCGCCTGCTGGCCGGGCAGGGCCCGGACGCCCTGGACGTGGACCGCGAACGGTTCGAGGAGGCCCTGCGCGGGCGCCGGGGCGCCGTGAAGGGCGTGCTGCTCGACCAGTCCGCGGTGGCCGGCCTCGGGAACCTGCTCGCCGACGAAATCCTCTGGCGGGCCCGGCTGAGCCCCGCCCGCCGGGCGAGCGACCTGACCGGCGCCGACCGCAGGGACCTCTACCGCCAGATGCGCCGCACCCTGCGCTCCGCCGTCCCCACCGGACGCGTCCCGCCGCGCCCCTCCTGGCTGACGGGCCGCCGGGACACCCCCGACCCGCACTGTCCGCGCTGCCACGCCCCGCTGCGCCGGACCCGTGTGGCCGGCCGCACGACCGTGTGGTGCCCCGGCTGCCAGCCCGCCACCTCCGGCGCCGCCACCGGACCGCGCCGATGAGGAGGCACAGCGTGCGAGGCACCGCAAGGGCGGCGGGGCGCGGGCCCGCCGGAATCCCTCCGAGAGCGAGATGAGCGATCATGCACGAGCCCGCCGGCGCCCGGGCCACGTCCGACCTCGACGACCTGGTCGGCGCGGACCTGACCGCCCGGGTCACCGTCGACGAACACGGCACCGTCACCGGCTGGAACGCGGGCGCCGAGCGGCTCCTCGGTCACCCGGCCGGCGAGATCGTGGGCCGTCCGGCGGCCGGTCTGCTGGCCGAGCCGCCGCGCGGGCGGGACCTGCCCCCGTTCCCCCGGCTGCGGCGCTGGCACGGCACGGTCGCCCTCCGGCACCGCGACGGCCGTACCCTCGCGGTCAAGGTCCTGGCCCACCACCGGACCCGGGAGAACGGGCGGCGCGAGTGGTTCTGCGTCTGCGCGCCGCCCGACCGCCCGTCACCGCCCGAGCGGCACGACGACCCGTTCGTGAGCTGGAGCTTCGCCCAGTCCCCGTGCTGCGCCACGGCCCTGTACGACACCCGGCTGCGGCTGCGCCGGGCCAACCGGGCCATGGAGCGGGCCGTCGCCCTGACCGAGGACGACATGCTGGGGCTGCGCGTCGGGGAGATCGTGGACGAACCGGCCGGCCGGCGCGCGGAGGAGAGCATGGCCCGGGTGCTGCGCACCGGGGAGACGGAGATCGACGAGGACTTCCTGACGGCGGCGGGCGAGACCCGGGTGGGGGCCTGGTCGCTGCTCATGTCCCCGCTGCGGGACGCCGCCGGAGCCGTCCGCGGCGTCTGCCTCACCGCGCACGACATGACCGAACAGCACTGGGCCCGCCGCCGGCTCCAGCTGATCGCCGAGGCGGGCCGGCGCATCGGCACCACCCTCGACGTGATGCGCACCGCGCAGGAACTGGCCGACGTCGTCGTCCCCGAGCTGGCCGACTTCGCCTCCGTCGACCTGGTGACCGCCGTCGACGACCCGCCGGACACGTCCCGGCGCGGCGGCCCGCCGCCCGGCCCGCTGGAACTGCTCCGGGCCGCCCACCAGTCGGTGACCCCCGGCGTCCCGGAGGCGGTCACCGCGCTGGGCTCCCTGGACCGGTTCTCCCAGGGCTCCGCGCCGGTCGAGACGCTGCGCTCCGGCCGGGCCACGGTGTACGAGATGACGCACCCGGCGATCACCGCGCTCGTGGCGCACGACCCGGTCCGGGCCGCCCGCGTCCGGGAGTTCGGCATCCACTCGGTGATGACGGTGCCGCTGACCGCGCGCGGCACCACCCTGGGCGTCGCCGTCCTCGCCCGCCACCGCCACCCCGAGATCTTCCAGCAGGACGACGTGGTGCTGGCCGAGGAGTTGGCGGCCCGCGCGGCCGTCTGCATGGACAACGCCCGCCGCTACACCCGCGAACGCGACCGGTCGGTCACCCTGCAGCGCAGCCTGCTGCCGCAGCGACTGCCCGAGCAGGCGGCGGTGGAGGTCGCCACCCGCTACCTCCCGGCCGGCGCGCACACCGGGGTCGGCGGCGACTGGTTCGACGTGATCCCGCTGTCCGGGGCGCGGGTCGCCCTCGTCGTCGGGGACGTCGTCGGGCACGGCATCCACGCCTCCGCCACCATGGGCCGGCTGCGGACGGCCGTACGCACCCTCGCCGACATCGACCTGGCCCCCGACGAACTTCTCACCCACCTCGACGACCTGGTGTCCCGGCTGTCCACCGAACGGGAGGGCGGCCGCACGCGCGAGCGCCACCCCGAGTGCGAGGGAGAGGTCGGCGCGACCTGCCTGTACGCCGTGTACGACCCGATCTCCCGGCACTGCTCCCTGGCCCGCGCCGGGCATCCGCCGCCGGTGGTGGTCGCTCCCGGAGGCACCGCCGAGCGCCTCGACCTGCCGCCCGGACCGCCGCTCGGCGTGGGCGGCCTGCCCTTCGAGGCCGCCGAGATCGACCTGCCCGAGGGCAGTCTGCTCGCCCTCTACACCGACGGCCTGATCACGCCCGGCGGCCGGTCCCGCCCCGGCGACGGCGAGGCGGACGTCAGCCGGCTGAGCCGTCTGCTGACCGGCCCCGAACCCACCCTGGACGCCCTGTGCGACCGCATCCTCACCGACCTGCTGCCGCCCCGGCCGCCCGACGACGTCGCCCTGCTCGTCGCCCGCACCCGTGCGCTGGACGCCTCCCAGGTCGCCACCTGGCAGGTGCCGTCCACCCCGTCCGCCGTGGCCCAGGCCCGCAAGGACGCGCTCGCCCGGCTCGACGCGTGGGACCTGGAGGACGCCGCGTTCGTCACGGAACTCGTCGTCAGCGAACTGGTCACCAACGCCATCCGGCACGCCCGGCCGCCCGTCCAGCTGCGCCTGATCCATCTGACCCACGAGGACTCCCTCATCTGCGAGGTGTCCGACGGCGACAGCACGGCACCCCATCTGCGCCGGGCCCGCACCTACGACGAGGGCGGCCGGGGGCTGCTCCTCGTGGCGCAGCTGACCCGGCGCTGGGGGACCCGCCAGTCGGCCAACGGCAAGACGATCTGGGCGGAACAGCCCCTGGACGTCTGACCCGGGACGGGCGGCAACGCGCCCGCCGCCTTTCGCGTCTTCGTCGGCGGGGAGGGGCTTCGAGCAGCGCGAAAATCCCTCTTGCCCCGCTCCGATACCATGCTCGAACTCACGAACGAGTGCTGACGACCGCCCCTTACACATCGGCCGGGACCATTGATATCCGAGACATCGCAGACGTTCGCGCGAATAGGCAGCCGGCAGCGGGCGCTGGTGTGGTCCGCCGTGGGCGTGGTGGCCCTCGGGTTCCTGATCGCCCTGGAGGTGGCCGCCCGCCACTACGGTGAGCCGGGCCCCCTCACCAACCAGGTCCGCGAGATCGCGTTCCCGCCCAAGTCCGGCTTCCTGCTGTACGCCGGCATGGGCCTGATGGCGGTCGTCCTCACCTGGCGGGAACGCCTCGTCGCCTTCGGCGCCGCCCTCGGCATCGACCTCGTGGTCCTCGCCGTGCGCTGGGCCACCGGCACCCTGCCGGCCCTCGGCGAGGGACACCCCTTCGGCAACGGCGCGCTCTGCGTCGTCCTGGCGTGCGCGGTCGTCGCCGTCACCCGCCGCACCGGCGCCGAACGCCTCCTGCTCCTCAAGGGCGTCGGGCTGGCCCTGCTCCTGGTGGCCGGCCGCAAGACCGGCGACACCTGGCTGCTGATCACGTCGAAGACCCAGCCGCAGGTCCTCGACCCGTACGTGGCCACCGCCGACAAGGCGCTCGGCAACCCCTCCTGGGTCGTCGGCCGCATCGTCGACGCGACCGGCCCGGTCGGCGCCCATGTGCTCGACTACGTCTACGTCCAGCTCGCGGTCGCCGCGGTCCTCGTCGCGCTCTACCAGCTGCGCCATGTGGCGGCCGAGCGCCGCTTCCCGAGCCACCACCTGGTGCGCACGTTCCTCGTGATCGGCCTGCTCGGCCCCGGCATCTACATGATCTTCCCGGTGGTCGGCCCGGTCTTCGCCTACGGCCCCGACGGCGGCCACTTCGCGACGGCCGACATCTGGCCCCAAACGGCACCGGCGCTCACCGCCCCGCACTCCATACCGTTCGACGGGATCACCCCGCGCAACTGCATGCCCAGCCTGCACACGGCATGGGCCACCGCGATCTTCATCCACTCCCGCCGGGGACCGCGCCTCCTGCGCCACGCGGGCACGTTCTGGCTGGTCGCCACCCTCGGCGCGACCCTCGGCTTCGGCTACCACTACGGCGTCGACCTCGTGGCCGGCGTGGTCTTCACCCTCACCATCGAGGGAGCCCTGCGCGCGGCCTCCCGCGGCTGGGACCGGGCCGGCGCCCGCCTGGTCGTGCACGGTGCCGTGGTGTTCACCGCACTCCTGCTGTCCTACCGCTTCCTGCCGCTGGAGATGGCCCGCCACCCCTGGCTGTACGGCCCCCTCCTGCTCGCGGCCATGGGCTCGGTGATCTACGGCTACCTCCGAACGACCCGTGTCTGGGACCCGAAGCCCACCCCGGCCCTGCGCCCGGAGCCGCGGCCCGAGATGGCCTGACCGGACGGCCGCGGCGGACGGCGCCCGGGACGCGCGGTCTGCTGTGGCCGAGCGGTCCGCTTCGTTGTCTACTGGGACTCATGTGACGCGCGCGCCGAGACGGAAGCCGTTCTCCCCTCTCCGAGGCGATTCTCGTGAACATCCACGCCAAAGCACTTGTCGCCGTCACCGGAACAGCCCTTCTGCTGTCCGGGACGACCGTCGCCCACGCCGCCGGCGCCCCGTCGGCGACCGGGGCGAAAGCGGCGTCCTCCGTGACGGTGACCACCAAGAACACGTCCCTGGGGAAGATCCTCGTCAACGAGAAGGGGCACACCCTCTACCTGTTCGAGTCCGACACGAAGGACAAGTCCACCTGCAACGACGCCTGCGCCGAGGCCTGGCCGCCGCTGAAGGCGGACGGCAAGGTCGTCGCCAAGGGCGGCGTGGACAGCAAGCTGCTCGACACCATCAAGCGCAGCGACGGCTCGAAGCAGGTGACGTACAAGGGGCAGCCCCTCTACACGTTCGCCGACGACACCAAGGCCGGGCAGACCAACGGCCAGGGCGTCGACGCCTTCGGCGCCAAATGGTTCGTGCTGGGCACCGACGGCAAGAAGATCACCAAGCAGCCCGCGTCCCAGAACGGCGGCTACTGACCCCCGGCGTCAGGTCAGCCCCGGCGCGTCGAACCCGTTCAGCTGCCACAGCGCGGCGGTGTACCAGAGCAGGGCGATCGCGCAAAAGAGCAGGCCGCCGACGAGAGGAAGCGTCCACCCCGGGAACCGCCGGCTGCGCACCACGACGACCTTCGCGGCGAAGGCTCCGTACAGGACGCAGCCGGTGACCGAGTGGATCGCCACCCGCGGCGACGTCAGCTCGACGCCGTACGCGCTCAGGCACTGGTAGGCGATCGGCACCGAGAGCAGGAAGGCGATCAGTCCGGTCACGCGGTGCGCGAGGGGCACGGCGCGCGGGGCCGGCCGCGACCCGGGCAGCAGGCCGTACATCCAGGCGGCCAGCAGGAGCTGGACGAGCGCGAGCCCGAGCAGGGCGCTGCCCAGCCGGGCCTTGAGCTCCATGGCGTCGTCGTACCGGGCCCCGAAGAGGCTGCTGTTCGGATCGGGCGTCACACCCCGCCCCACGAACCAGACGCCCAGGCCCACGGCCACGGGGATCAGCAGCAGAGCCGCGGCACGCCCCTTGCCCGTCGTGCCGCGGGAGGGGTCGGGTTGCTGTTCCACGAGGGCTCCGTACGAAGGCGACGACCGGAACCCTCACCATGGCGCCGCCCCCGCCCGACCCCCGGCCGACCACCCCGCCACCCCACCGGGAATCACCCGATGGACGGCCCTCATGTGACCGACGCCACCCCGGACATGGGCCCGGACAACGTCGAAGGGCCCCACCGCGAACGGTGGGGCCCTTCGACATCGTGCCCGGTGAGGCACTGGCGGAGGATACGAGATTCGAACTCGTGAGGGGTTGCCCCCAACACGCTTTCCAAGCGTGCGCCCTAGGCCTCTAGGCGAATCCTCCGCCGCAAACAATACAAGACGTTGAGGAGTGCTCGCGAACTCGTTCCCCGCCCCTGTCATCAGGTACTGTTTGGGCAGCCCCTCACGCGGCGCTATCTGACTGAACTCCCCCAGGGCCGGAAGGCAGCAAGGGTAGGTCGGCTCTGGCGGGTGCGTGGGGGGCGTTCGCGTGCTCCGGGGGCGGGACCCGATGTCAGTGGGCGCCTATAACCTCGTAGGCGTGTCGTCTCTCGCGCTGTACCGCCGCTATCGCCCGGAGTCGTTCGCCGAGGTCATCGGGCAGGAGCATGTCACCGACCCGTTGCAGCAGGCGCTGCGGAACAACCGGGTCAATCACGCGTACCTGTTCAGCGGCCCGCGCGGATGCGGCAAGACGACCAGCGCCCGGATCCTCGCCCGCTGTCTGAACTGCGAACAGGGGCCCACCCCGACCCCCTGCGGCCAGTGCCAGTCCTGCCAGGACCTCGCCCGCAACGGCCCGGGCTCCATCGACGTCATCGAGATCGACGCGGCCTCGCACGGTGGTGTGGACGACGCCCGTGAGCTGCGCGAGAAGGCCTTCTTCGGACCGGCCTCCAGCCGTTACAAGATCTACATCATCGACGAGGCCCACATGGTCACGTCGGCCGGCTTCAACGCCCTGCTGAAGGTCGTCGAGGAGCCGCCGGAGCACCTGAAGTTCATCTTCGCGACGACCGAGCCCGAGAAGGTCATCGGGACCATCCGCTCGCGCACCCACCACTACCCGTTCCGGCTGGTCCCGCCGGGCACCCTGCGGGACTACCTCGCCGACGTCTGCCGCCGCGAGGACATCCCCGTCGAGGACGGTGTGCTCCCGCTCGTCGTGCGCGCCGGCCAGGGCTCGGTGCGTGACTCCATGTCCGTGATGGACCAGCTCCTCGCCGGAGCCAAGGAGGAGGGTGTGACGTATGCCATGGCCACCTCCCTCCTCGGGTACACCGACGGGTCGCTGCTCGACTCGGTCGTGGAGGCCTTCGCGACCGGTGACGGCGCCGCCGCCTTCGAGGTCGTGGACCGGATCATCGAGGGCGGCAACGACCCGCGGCGGTTCGTCGCCGACCTGCTGGAGCGGCTGCGGGACCTCGTGATCCTGGCCGCCGTGCCGGACGCCGCCGAGAAGGGGCTCATCGACGCCCCCGCCGACGTCCTGGAGCGGATGCAGGCCCAGGCCGGAACCTTCGGCGCCGCGGAGCTCAGCCGCGCCGCCGACCTGGTCAACGAGGGGCTGACCGAGATGCGCGGCGCCACCTCGCCCCGGCTCCAGCTCGAACTCATCTGCGCGCGCGTGCTCCTGCCCGCCACCTATGGCGACGAGCGGTCCCTCATGGCCCGGCTCGACCGGCTGGAGCGCGGCGTGAGCTTCTCCGCGGGCGCCGGCGGCCCCGCCATGGGATACGCCCCCGGCCCCGAGGCCCACGCCGCTCCCGCGCCCCCGCAGGCCGCCGCCCCTCCGGTGCCGCCCGGCGGAGGGCTCGCCGCCGCCCGCGCCGCCGTACGGGCTCCGGGCGCCCCCGCCCCGGAGGCGCCGGCCGCGGAGGCCCCGCCCGCGGCGACGGCTCCGGCGTCCCCGGCTCCCGCCCCTTCCCCGGCCCCGCAGGCCGCCCGGCCGCCCCAGACGCTGTCTCTTTTAC